>NZ_JBMNDS010000044.1:69585-79792 GCF_052543295.1 Streptomyces sp. SAS_270 | reverse complement strand
GTGGCGCGACGGACGGTTGTCCATCGCGCCACCAAAAGGGGTGAACGGTCGTAACTTTCCCGAGCGGTTCGCGTTCTGTCGCGCTAAGGGATCAAGCAGTTACGTTTCGTTAAGCTGCGGCCAGCTCTCGGCGGGCCGCCCGGCGCCGGGCGGCGACCGCCGGATCGAGGGCCGGTACGGCGGCCAGCAGCTGCTTCGTGTACGGGTCCCGTGGCGATTCGTACACCTCGTCGGCGGGCCCGTGTTCGACGATCCGGCCGCGCCGCATCACCGCGACCCGGTCGCTGACCTGGCGTACGACGGCGAGGTCGTGCGCCACGAAGACCAGGGCGAGCCCGAGTTCCCGCTGCAGCTCACCGAGCAGGGCGACCACTTGGGCCTGCGTGGTGACGTCGAGCGCGGAGACCGGCTCGTCGCAGACGATGACACGCGGATCGGCGGCGAGGGCCCGGGCGATGCCGACGCGCTGCCGCTGCCCGCCGCTGAACTCGTGCGGATAGCGGTCGTGGTGCGCGGGCTCCAGCCCCACCCGCTCCAGCAGCTCCCGTACCCGCGCCCGGATGCGCTCCTCGTCCCTCTCCCCCCGCGCGCGCAGCGGGTCGGCGATCGACTCGCCCACGCTGCGCCGCGGGTTGAGGGAGGAGACGGGGTCCTGGAAGACCATCTGCACGGCGGGGCTCACCCCGGACCGCTGGGCGCCCTCGTGGCGCACCGATCCGGCCGTGGGCTCCAGCAGCCCCACCAGCATCCGCCCCAGTGTCGTCTTGCCGCTGCCGCTCTCCCCCACGACGCCGAGGGTCTCCCCGCGCCGGATGGTGAGCGACACGTCGTCCACGGCCGCGAACCGCCGTTTCCCACGGCCGAATTCGCGCCGCAGACCGACCGCTTCGAGAACGACGTCGTTCGTGAGAGCCCCGTCCGTCACGCCCGGGCCCCCGGCCCGGCGCACGTCCACCCGCGGGACCGCCCCCAGCAGTTCCCGCGTGTACGTCTCCCGGGGCGCCCCCAGGACGTCGCCGACCGGCGCGTGCTCGACAGCGCGCCCGTGGCGCATGACGAGGACGTCGTCGACGCTCTCGGCGGCGACGCCCACGTCGTGCGTGACCAGCAGCAGTCCCATCCCGGTCTCCTCCCGCAGCGTGTGCAGGAGGTCGAGGATCTGGGCCTGGACGGTCACGTCCAGCGCGGTCGTCGGCTCGTCGGCGATGAGCAGGTCTGGCTCGCAGGCGAGCGCCATGGCGATCAGGGCGCGTTGGCGCATGCCGCCGCTGAACTCGTGGGGCCTGGCCCGTGCCTTGCGCACGGCGTCCGCGACGCCGACCCGGTCGAGTACGTCGGCGGCACGCGCGCGTGCCGCCCGCCGGGACGCCTTCGTGTGCACCCGGTACACCTCGGCGATCTGGTCGCCGACGGCGTAGTACGGGTCGAGGGACGACAGCGGGTCCTGGAAGACCATGGCGGCCCTCCCGCCGCGCAGGCGCCGCAGTTCGTTCTCGGACGCCTCCTGGACGTCGACGCCGGCGACCTTCACCGTGCCGCCGACGCGCGCCCCCGTCCCCCGGTGCAGCCCCAGGAGGGCCGAAGCCACCGTGGACTTGCCGGAGCCGGACTCGCCGACCAGGGCGAGGGCGGCGCCCTTCTCCAGCCGGAAGGAGAGGCCGTCGACGGCGCGCAGCGAACCGAACCCGACCGTGAGGTCGCTGACTTCCACAAGGCTTTCCACGAGACCACCCACAGGACTCTTCACGAGATTTTCCACGGGGCTGCCGGAACTCATGACAGCACCACCCGTCGGTCGGCCACCGCGTACAGGACGTCCGCGACGGCATTGGCCAGGACCACGAAGAAGCCGGTCACCAGGACCATGCCGACGACCACCGGCAGGTCGACGACGTTCACGGCGTGCACCAACTCCCGCCCGATGCCGGGCAGTCCGAAGAGCGATTCGGTGAGCACCGCGCCGCCGATCGCCGACCCGAAGTCGTTGGCGTTGAGGGCGATGACGGGGGCGAGGGCCCCGCGCAGTGCGTGCCGTCCGATGATGGCGCGCTCCCCGACGCCGTATGCGCGGAAGGTGCGCACATGGTCCTCGGCGAGGGTCTCCAGCATCGCGGAGCGGGTCAGGCGGGCGTACTTGGCGGACTCGATGAGGGCGAGCGACAGCCAGGGCAGCAGCAGGTTCCAGGCCCACTGCTCGGGGTCGTCGGAGAAGTCGACGTACTGCGGGAAGGGCAGCAGTTCCAACTGCCCGCAGACGACGATCATCAGTACCAGGCCGATGACGAACACGGGCGTGGCGAACCCGGCGAGGGTGACGCCGGTCAGCACGCGCTCGGTGAGGCGGCCGCGCCGCCAGGCGGAGAGCACACCGTTGCCGATGCCCAGGGCCAGCCACAGCACCATCGCGCCGATCACGAGCGAGAAGGTGACCGGCAGCTTCGTCAGGATCAGCTCGGTGACCTGCTGGTCGGACTGGTACGACCGGCCGAGGCAGGGCGCCGAGCAGTGCTGCACCGAGGTGCCGGTCGAGTAGTCGTGGCCGGCGAAAATGCCCTCAAGGAAGTGCCAGTAGCGCACGTACAGCGGGTCGTTCAGCTGGAGTTGCTCGGCGACCTGGTGCACCTGGGCGGGCGAGCAGCGCGGGCCGCAGGTGATCTGTGCGACGTTGCCGGGAGTGACGTAGAAGACGACGTAGATGATCACCGAGAGGGCGAACAGGGTGACGGCGGCGCCGAGGGCGCGGCGCAGTACGAACCCGCCGAAGCCGCTCATGCCTGGGCCCCCTTCTCGTGCGTGACCGTCCCACCGGCGTCCGCCTTGGCCTCGCCCCTGCGTCCCGTCCCGATGCGCAGCCGTGAGGCCGCGCGCGGGTCGAGGGCGGTGCGCACCCCGTCGCCCAGCACGGTCAGCGCGAGGACGGTCACGAACAGGAAGCCGGCGGGCAGCAGCAGGTACTGCGGTGCGGCTTGGTACCAGACGTCGGCGGCGGTGAGCATCTGCCCCCAGGACGGTGTAGGCGGTTTGACGCCGACGCCGAGGAAGGACAGGGCCGCCTCCACGGAGATGTTCTGCGGGACGAGGAGTGCGGAGTACGTGATGACGGGCGCCGCCAGGCCCGGCAGCAGCTCGCGGCGGGCGATCCGCCAGGAGCCCCAGCCGCTGAGGCGGGCCGCGGAGACGTAGTCGAGCTCCTTGAGGGTGAGCGTCTGGGCGCGCACCATCTTCGCCATCGTGCCCCAGCCGGAGACCAGGCCGACGACGAGCGCCACCAGGACGGGCCGCGGAAAACTCGTCGGGACGATCGAGAGCAGCGCGAGGGCCATGACCATCAGCGGCATGGCGACGAAGATGTCGGTGAGCCGGCTGAGCGCCAGGTCCACCCAGCGGTTACCGAGGCCGGAGGCGACGCCGACGAGGATGCCGAGGAGCACCTGCACCACGGTCGCCGCGAGCGCGACGCCGAGCGAGACCCGTGCCCCGTACACCAGCCGTGCGAACAGGTCGCGTCCGGTCTGGGGTTCGACGCCGAGCCAGTGGCTGCCGCTGATGCCACCGAGCGGTCCGGTCGGCACACCGCCGCGCGCGGAGTCGACGAGCCCCGGGTGGTAGGAGGTGGGGTCCTGGCCTTCGAGGGCGGTGAGCAGTGGTGCACCGAGGGCGATCAGGACGAGCAGTGCGACGACGGCCGCCGCGACGAGGGCGGCGCGCTGTGTGCGCAGCCGCCGCCAGAACTGACGGGCCCCCGAGGCCCCCGGGACGGGTATGTCCGTCCCGGGGGCCTGGGAGGCGACAAGTGCCTCGCTCACGGTGCTACTTCACCGCGACCTGGGAGATGTCCAGGACGCCGGTCCAGTCGCTGATCACGATGTTCTTGATGTCCTTGCCGTACAGGCGCTTGTAGACCGGGTGGAACAGCGGCACGGTCAGCGCCTGTTCGCCGATCTTCTTGTCCAGTGCACCCCAGCGCTTGGCGGCCTCGTCAAGATCGGTCAACTTGTTGATCGCGTCAATCTCGTCATTGACCGACTTGTCGTTGAGGAAGCCGGTGTTGAAGTTGGCGCCGTCCTTGACTATCTGCCGGCCGTCGAAGATCGGGGCGAGGAAGGGGCCGCCGGAGGGCCAGTCGGCTCCCCAGTGCGCGAGGAAGAGACCCGGCTCCGTCTTGACGCTGTGGATCTTGTCCTTGTAGTCGTTGATCTCCAGGCCCTGGAGCTTGACGGTGATGCCGGCCTTCTTGAGCGCGTCCTGGATCGCGGTCGCGATCTCCGGGCTGGTCTCGAAGTCCTTGTCGTTGGAGTGGGTGAGCGTGATGGTGAGCCCGTTCTTGTACCCGGCCTCCTTCAGCAGCTCCTTCGCCTTCGCCGCGTTGCCTGACGTGCCCGCCGGGAAGAGGTCGTACGGCGTGTAGCCGAAGGACTTCTGGTTCGGCAGGTACGTCGTCGCGGCCTCGGCGAGTGAGGAGCCGCCGGCCGCGTTGATCACGGAGGTGCGGTCGATGGCGTACGAGATCGCCTGGCGCACCTTCGGGTTGCTGAACGGCTTCACCTTCGGGTTGAAGGCGAGGTAGTTCGTGTAGCCGAAGTGGCCGGTGCCGACGCGGGAGGCGAGCTCCTTGTCGCCGGAGACCTTGGCGAGTTCGGCGGGGCCGAGGTTGGTGTCCGTGGTGACGGCGGCGGCGTCCGCGCCCTGGGACGCCGACAGCCGCTGGTTGATCACGGACGAGTCCAGACCCGACCGTACGTCGATCCTGTCCGGGTAGGCCTTGCGCTCGGCGTCGGTGGACGCGGACCAGTGGGTGTTGCGCTCCAGGGTGATCCGCTCGCCGTCGTTCTCGTTGCTGACGACCTTGTACGGGCCGGACGAGACGGGGTGCTCCTCGTACTTCGTACCGTTGTCCTTGGCCTTCGGCACGGGGGTGAACTGCGTCTGCGTGGCGAGGTAGGGGAACTCGCCCTCGGGCTTGTTCAGGTGGAAGACAAGGGTGCGGGCGTCCGGCGTCTCGATCGCGTCGAGACCCGTCTTGTCCTTGTACGGGCCCTGGTAGTCGGCCGCCCCGATCAGCCAGTCCCTCAAGTAGGGGGCACCGCCGGAGAGTTCGGCGGCGAAGGAGCGCTCGATGCCGTACTTGATGTCGGCCGAGGTGATCGCGGTGCCGTCCTCGTACTTGAGGCCCTTCTTCAGGGTGTACGTCCACACGGTCGCGTTCTTGCTCGGGCGGCCGGTGTCGGTGGCGAGGTCGGGGACGACCTCGGCGCCTGCGGCGCCGCTCGCGCGGTGGCGCGTGGTGAGCGTGCGGAAGACGAGGGACGGAACGTTTCCGCCGCCGGAGGTGTAGAGCCGGGCCGGATCGAAGTCGGTCTGCGGGTTCGCGTTGAGGACGGTGAGGGTGCCGCCCTTCTGCGGCTTGGAGTCGCCGCTGGAGCCCTTGGCATCGTTGTCCTCGGGCCCGCAGGCGGCCACGCCCGCTGCCACGACCAGGGTGACGGATGCCGCGGCCACGCGGCGGGCTGTGCGGGACGGTTGACGCATCGGAAGGACGACCTCTCGAATGTTGAGACGGATGGACGCGATGTGAGACGAACGCGAACAGACGTCCGCCTTGGCGCGAGGTCGTCGAAAACCGGGAAGAGGCCACAGCGGGAGGAGGCCACGAAAGGACGGGGCCACCGGGAAGGGTGCGGCGGGGATCGCGACGCGTGCGCCGAAAGGCGGACGTCAGCGACAGAGAATGTCGGCCACGCAGATCGCGGTCACGCCGATGAGCGCCAGCTCAATGGCGGCGCGTGCGGAGGCGTGGCGAGGCGACATGCGGAGAAATATGAACGAACTTTCGCCCCATGTCAACGTGAGCTGAGAGACGCCTGTCAACTCCCGGGATAGGGCCAGGCGTTGGCCCTGCAGTGGATCCCGTCGTGGTCGAGGAACTTCGTCTGCTGCTGCATGACGGGGGCGAGTTCGCCGTCCTTGTCGCAGCTCACATGGCCGTATCCGAGGCGGTGGCCGACCTCGTGGTTGATCAGCATCTGACGGTAGGCGTGAACTTGATCACCGTATGTCTTCGATCCCTGCGCCCACCGGTACGCGTTGATCATGACGCGTTCGGTGGAGGCGGAGTCGCAGGACACGTTGTCCTCGGTGGTGTCCAGGCCTGACTTGGCGCACCAGACGCCGGTGGTGCCCGGGCTCGCCAGTGTGATCACGAAGTCGGGCTTGCCGGAGGAGATCCGCTCGAAGGTACGGGCGCCGTTGTGGGCCCAGCTCCGGCTGTCGTTCAGCGTCTTCTGCACGGCCTCGGCGAACAGCGCGCCGTCGAGGCCGAGCCCCTGCTCGATGTCCACGCGGTAGGTGTACTTGCGCCCCTTGCCGGGCGCCTTGTCGAAGCCCGGGACGGCGTCGAACTTCCCCGACGCCTTGAGCTTGGCGCCGAGCGGGTACCTCTTGGCCATCTTCTGGTCGTACGTCAGCACCGCGGCCTGCGCCGTCCCGGACGGGGTCGGCCGACCGTCCCCGCGCGAGGCGGCGTCACGGGTGACCCGGTCGCCGCCGGCGGTGGACCGCGCCTGTGGGGTGGAGTCTTCATGGCCGCCGGTGACCTGCCCGGCGACGACGACGGCGAGCACGGTGGTGACGGCGGCGGCCGCGATGCCGGTGAACGCCCGGCCCTTGCCGCCCTTGTTCCTGCCGTCCCCCTCACCGTCGGCCTGCTCGTCGACACCGGGGCGCGGGGGCTCACCGGCCGCACCGCTCTCTTCGCTCGTCGGGTACCGGTCGGCGACGGGGCCGTAAGGATCCTGGTGGCGGACCGGGGTGCGGTGGGGCGCGAACACATCGTCGTCCACGTCGGCGTCGAAGGCATCGACGTACGCCTGCCGGGGAGCGGCGGCGCGCGGGCGGCCGCGGACGCCCGGGGCGCCGGGGCCACCGGGTCCGGGCCCGGGGCCAGGCCCTTGCCTCTGCCCGGGAATCCTCGGCGCCTGGTTCCCCAACTGGCCCCAGCCACCACCGACTTCACGCTGCTCTGGATGCCCACCACGCACCGGCGCGCCGTCGGCGGAGAAGCGCGGGACGCCATGCGCGGGCGTACCGTCCGGGAAACGGGGGAAGCCGTGTGCGGGCGTCCCGTCCGGGAGACGCGGAATGCCACGCGCGGGCGTACCGTCCGGGAAACGGGGTGCGCCCGGCATCGGGCGCGGCACGGAGGCCACCGGTATCTCGCCGGTGCTCTCCTTCTTGTAGGCCTTGTCGACCTTGTCGGCTCGCCCTCGGCGGCTGTGACGTCCCACTCGGCGTCTCAGCTCCCCGTGCCGGTGGCGCCGGCCTCGTCCGCGGCCACGGTGGAGGCGGCGGCCCCGACCCCGGTGGGCCCGACCGGGCCCTCCGTGTCGTCCGAGTCCCCCAACTGGCCGGTCTCGGCGAGAAGTTCACGGAAGGCGGTGGCCACCGTCTGCGGGTACTCCATCATCGCGACATGCCCCGCGTCCGGCAGCGTCAGCAGCCGGGAGTCGCGGAAGGCGCGGGCCGCGCGCTGGGCCATGCGGTAGGCGACGAGCTGGTCGCGACCGCCGTAGACGAGGAGCGTCGGCGCGAGCACCCGCTCCGCCTGGCGCCACAGCCCGTGCTGACCGCCCAGCGTGTACGCGTTCACGATGCCGCGCGAGGAGCGTGCCATCGCGTCCCAGAAATAGGGGAGGGCGAGCCGCCGCTCCATCTCCTCGACCGCGTTGCGAAAGCCCTCGGGGGTGACCATGCCGGGGTCGCCGTAGCAGAGCGCCGTCACTCCGCGGACGCGCTGCTCCGCCGTCCAGTCCCTGGTGAGCCGGGTGAACAGCCGTGCCACGCCGGGCAGCGCGAGCAGGGCGGTCGGCCACGCCGTGCGCTGCGCGCGGATCTCCGGCAGGGCGGGCGAGACCAGGGTGAGCGTGCGGACGAGGTCGGGCCGTACGGCCGCGACGCGCGTGGTGACGGCCCCGCCCAGCGAGTTCCCGAACAGGTGCACGGGTCCATGCCCGGCCGCGTCGAGATAGCGGATGACCGCGCGCGCGTGCCCGGTCACCGAGTAGTCGCCGTCGTCCGGCGGCGGCGAGTCCCCGAAACCGGGCAGGTCGAGGGCCTCGCTCTCCACGAGCCCGTCGAGCAGCGGCATCAGCGCCGACCAGTTCTGCGAGGAACCGCCGAGGCCGTGCACGTACAGGGCGGGCGGCAGTCCCTCGCGCGCCGCCGGTCTCGAGCGCACCGTCAGCGTGATCCCCGGCAGCCCCACGGACCGCAGCCGCTCCCCCTCCGCGACCTTGACGGCACTGACCTTCGGTGTGACAGGGGCGGCCAGCGCGGACGGCAGCTCGGTCGAAGACATGCGGGCAATGTTACGAGACGATCACGCACTGGTTCATGTGTTCGCCGTCACAGATACCGGGTATTCGGCGAGGACACCCCTGTCGTACGTGAGGACACCCACGACGCAAGCGGGGAACACCCGGACGTATCCGGCAGGGGCACCACAGACCGATCGCATAGCGCCCCGATCGGGTGTCTCCTAGGCTTCAGGACGAGGGCACCCAAACCCGTACAGGAGCGCACCCCGCACACAAGCGCGCTCGCACCGCTCGGGAAGAGGAACCATGGCAGTCGACCCGACAGACCCGGAGACCTTCGACGTGAAGGACCGGGATGCGCTGGACACGGAGGCCCCCGAGGCCGACGCGGCCGAACAGCAGGCGGACCTGACCCCGCACGACGACGACCCGCTGACCGGAGGCGACCCCGACAACGCCGACGAGGCGGACCGGGCGGAGCAGGCCAGGGTCGTCGAACTCAACGAGGACGAGTACCGCTGAGCGCCCTCCGACCGCCTCGGCGGGGTGAAAAACAGGGAAGAGACGAGGAAGAGAGACGACGGCGGACAGAAAAAGCGTGAGCGGGCCAGGCGAGCCGACGGGCGGCGAAGCCGCGCCCGAATGACGGAACGCCGCTGATCAGAGCGGTTTCCCCGGCACCGGGCCGCCCACCTCGCCCCCCTTCGGCACCCTCTGCGCCGTATCGCCGCCGTCCGGTCCGTGAAATTCTGCGCTCGCACCGCGCACACCAGGGTTACCGAAAAGTACGATGGCCGCGCGGCGCACACCGCATGTGGACAATTTTGGGAGGCGGCGTGACAGCCATCGAGCAGACAGAGGCGGCACGCCCGCGGGGCACTCGCCTGCCGCGCCGTGCCCGACGCAACCAGCTCCTCGGCGCCGCCCAGGAAGTATTCGTTGCGCAGGGATACCACTCGGCCGCGATGGACGACATCGCCGAACGCGCGGGCGTCAGCAAGCCGGTCCTGTACCAGCACTTCCCGGGCAAGCTCGACCTCTACCTCGCCCTGCTGGACCAGCACTGCGAGTCCCTGCTGCAGGCGGTACGCACGGCGCTCGCGTCCACCTCGGACAACTCGCTGCGCGTGCGGGCCACGATGGACGCCTACTTCGCGTACGTCGAGGACGACGGCGGCGCCTTCCGACTGGTCTTCGAGTCCGACCTGACGAACGAGCCGGCGGTGCGTGAGCGCGTCGACAAGGTCACGCACGAGTGCGCGGAGGCGATCTGCGACGTCATCGCGGAGGACACCGGCCTCTCGCGTGCCGAGTCCATGCTGCTGGCCTCGGGTCTGGGCGGGCTGGCCCAGGTGGTCGCCCGCTCCTGGCTGCACAGCGACCGCAGCGTGCCGCGCGACGAGGCGGTCCAGCTGCTGACGTCGCTGGCCTGGCGCGGCATCGCCGGGTTCCCGCTGCACGGCATCGACCACCACTGACCGCCTGACCGCTTCTTTGTTCCCGTCCGCTGTTCGCTCCTGGCGTTCTTGAGCGGAGCGTGCACATCCCCTCACAGGGCTAATGTGTGCTGCGTACGGCGCGGAGACACGCGCACATCACTGACCGTCGGAGGGACATAGCCGTGGAGGTCAAGATCGGCGTGCAGCACGCGCCCCGCGAGATCGTTCTGGAGAGCGGCCAGACCGCCGAGGAAGTCGAGCTCGCGGTGTCCGAGGCACTGTCCGGGAAGTCGCAGCTGCTGAGCCTCGTGGACGACCACGGCCGCAAGGTCCTGGTCCCTGCCGACCGTCTCGCGTATGTCGAGCTCGGCGAGCAGGCCCCCCGCAAGGTGGGCTTCGGCGCTCTGTAGTTCAGGCGACCCGGAAGGGGGGGGGGGGGGGGGGGGGGGGGGGGGG
>NZ_JBMNDS010000044.1:62200-69575 GCF_052543295.1 Streptomyces sp. SAS_270 | reverse complement strand
TGCCCCCCGGGCCCCTTTTTTCTGCCTCGAAATTCTTATGCCTCGAACCGCACTGTTTTCTGGCCTGAACTGCACAGATGGAGCACAACCGGCGCACAGAGGAGGATTGCATTCCGCACGTCGCGGGTAAGACCGGCTACGACCGATTTGCACCGGCCGTGCGGGAGGGACCCCCACTATGTTCTTGGAAGCGCTCGGCTCCGCACTGCTCGGTCTCGCGCTGGCATGGACGGCGGCGTACCGACTGCCGGACCGGCTCCCGGTCCGCAGTCTGGTCCTGTCGACGGGTGTCGTCGGAGCACTGTTCGGCGCCTTCCTCACGCACACCGCGCTCGGCGCCGGCCACTTCCTGGCGATCATGATCGGCGCGGTGGCCGTCGCCGCGGCGCTGCTGTCGCTGCTGCTGCGGCCCGCGAAAAGATTTCGGCGCCGGTCGGCGCCGGCGTAGCCGAGCCGACCGACACAAGCACCGCAAGCATCGCAGGCGCCGCGGGAACCCCGCCGAGAAGTCCTAGGCAGCCAGTCCCAGCGCGGCCATCCGCTTGGTGTGCGCCTCGGTGATCCGCGAGAACATCCGGCCGACCTCGGCGAGGTCGAAGCCGTCCGCGACACCGCCCACGAGCATCGTCGACAGGGCGTCGCGGTCGGCGACCACGCGCTGCGACTGGGACAGGGCCTCGCCCATCAACCGGCGTGCCCACAGGGCGAGTCGGCCGCCCACGCGCGGGTCCGCGTCGATCGCGGCGCGCACCTTCTCGATGGCGAAGCTGGCGTGCCCGGTGTCGTCGAGGACGCCGAGGACGAGCCCCCGGGTGTCCTCGTCGAGACGCGCGGCGACCTCGCGGTAGAAGTCACTGGCGATCGAGTCGCCGACGTACGCCTTGACGAGCCCCTCCAGCCAGTCCGAGGGCGCCGTCTGGCGGTGGAAGCCGTCGAGCGCGGCGACGAACGGCTCCATGGCCTGCGTCGGCTCCGCGCCGACCGCCGAGAGCCGGTTCCTGAGCTGCTCGAAGTGGTGGAACTCGGCGGACGCCATCTTCGCGAGCTCCGCCTTGTCGCTGAGGGTCGGCGCCAGCTTGGCGTCCTCCGCGAGCCGTTCGAACGCGGCCAGCTCCCCGTACGCGAGTGCTCCGAGCAGGTCGACGACCGCGGCGCGGTACTGCGGGTCGGCGGCGGCCGTGTCCCAGTCCTGGGCGGCGACTCCGGTGGCCTGGGTGGGGGCTTCGGCGGATGTGTCAGCGGCGTTGTCAGGCGTCGTCATGAAGCGCACAATAGCCCGCTCACCGCGGCACGGAAGTCCCTGGTCAATCACTGTGACGACGACCATGTGACCAAATCGGCCATCGCGTGTGCGCGATTCCGGGGTATGGTGGTAATGCGCCCGCTGAATATTCGACGGGCCGCACGTATGAGGATGCCCGGTCGGTGGCCCGATCGGCTCCGACCCGACAGCCCTCCTCGGCCGTACGGCACATTGCGTACGACGTCCGGAGGGAACCCTCAGCGGTACGAGAGCTCGAGCGTCGGCAGTGGTCCCATGCCACTCGGCCCGCCCTCACGGAGCGGCCGACGTCCCCGGCACGGTCCCGACACGACCCCCGCGCTCGCCTCGCACCGCGTACACAGAAGAGGCAGCACCCTGACTACGACTTTCCGAGAGCTCGGAATCCTCCCCGAGACGGCCGAGGCCCTTGAGGCCGTCGGCATCGTCACCGCCTTCCCCATCCAGGAGATGACGCTCCCCGTCGCCCTTTCGGGCAGCGACGTCATCGGCCAGGCCAAGACCGGCACCGGCAAGACGCTGGGCTTCGGCCTCCCGCTTCTGGAGCGGGTGACCGTTCCCGCGGACGTCGAGGCGGGCCGGGCGCAGCCCGAGCAGCTCACCGACGCCCCGCAGGCCCTCGTCGTCGTCCCGACGCGCGAGCTGTGCACCCAGGTCACCAACGACCTGCAGACCGCGGGCAAGGTCCGCAACGTACGCGTTCTGGCGATCTACGGCGGCCGGGCGTACGAGCCGCAGGTCGAGGCCCTCAAGAAGGGCGTCGACGTCATCGTCGGCACCCCGGGCCGTCTGCTGGACCTCGCGGGCCAGAAGAAGCTCAACCTCAAGCACATCAAGGCGCTCGTCCTCGACGAGGCCGACGAGATGCTCGACCTGGGCTTCCTGCCCGACGTCGAGAAGATCATCAACATGCTGCCGGCCCGCCGTCAGACGATGCTGTTCTCGGCGACCATGCCGGGCGCGGTCATCGGCCTCGCGCGCCGCTACATGTCGCAGCCCACGCACATCAACGCCACGTCGCCCGACGACGAGGGCAAGACGGTCCGCAACACCGCGCAGTTCATCTACCGCGCGCACAACATGGACAAGCCGGAGATGGTCTCGCGGATACTGCAGGCCGACGGCCGCGGTCTCGCCATGATCTTCTGCCGCACGAAGCGGACGGCGGCGGACCTCGCCGACCAGCTCCAGCAGCGCGGCTTCGCCTCCGGCGCGGTCCACGGCGACCTCGGCCAGGGCGCCCGCGAGCAGGCGCTGCGCGCGTTCCGCAACGGCAAGGTCGATGTGCTGGTGTGCACCGACGTCGCCGCCCGCGGTATCGACGTCGAGGGCGTCACGCACGTCATCAACTACCAGTCCCCCGAGGACGAGAAGACGTACCTGCACCGCATCGGCCGTACGGGCCGCGCGGGCGCCAAGGGCATCGCGATCACCCTCGTCGACTGGGACGACATCCCGCGCTGGCAGCTCATCAACAAGGCGCTGGACCTCGGGTTCAGCGACCCGCCGGAGACGTACTCCACGTCGCCGCACCTCTTCGAGGAGCTGAACATCCCGGCCGGCACGAAGGGCGTCCTGCCGCGCTCCGAGCGCACCCGGGCCGGCCTGTCCGCCGAGGTCGTCGAAGACCTCGGTGAGACCGGCGGACGCGGTGGTCCGCGCGGCCGCGGTGGCCGCTCGTCGGCGCCCGCACCGGTCGCCGAGCGCGAGCGTGCGGAGCGTACGCCGCGGCGTCGCCGTCGTACGCGCGGCGGGTCGGCGTCGGACGAGACGTCCGCCGCTCCGCAGTCGCCGTCCACGTCTTCGTCCTCCGTCGCCGACGCCGTCGAGGCCAGTGAGCCGCGCACTCCGCGCCGTCGCCGCCGCACGCGCGCCGGGGCGTCCGGTGAGCCGGTGGCGGCCACGGCCGCCGTCGAGGTCACCGAGGTCGCCACGGCCGTCGAGCCGTCGGTCCCCGCAGCCGCGGAGGCCGCGGTCGCCACGGCCGAGGGCACGGACGCGACGGAGGCTGCCGCCAAGCCGCGTCGCCGCCGCACCCGCAAGGCCGCGGAGGCCGTCGTCGACACGGTGGAGGTTGCCACGGAGGCGCCGGCCGCACCGGTCAAGCCGCGGCGTACGCGCAAGGCCGCGGCCGTCGCGCCGGAAGCCACCGAGGTCACGGAGCCTGTCGAGACGGTCGAGGCAAAGCCGCGCCGCACTCGCGCCAAGGCCACCACGAACGCCCCGGCCACCGCCGAAGCCGCCGTCGACACCGCCGAAGCCACCGCGACCAAGCCCCGCCGACGCACCCGCAAGGCTGCCGAAGCCGCCGTCGACACCGCCGAGGCCACCATCCCCGCCCAGACGGCCGAGGAACCCGAGGTCAAGCCCCGCCGACGCACCCGCAAGGCTGCGGAGGCCGTCGTCGACACGGTGGAGGTTGCCACGGAGGCGCCGGCCGCACCGGTCAAGCCGCGGCGTACGCGCAAGGCCGCGGCCGTCGCGCCGGAAGCCACCGAGGTCACGGAGCCTGTCGAGACGGTCGAGGCAAAGCCGCGCCGCACTCGCGCCAAGGCCACCACGAACGCCCCGGCCACCGCCGAAGCCGCCGTCGACACCGCCGAAGCCACCGCGACCAAGCCCCGCCGACGCACCCGCAAGGCTGCCGAAGCCGCCGTCGACACCGCCGAGGCCACCATCCCCGCCCAGACGGCCGAGGAACCCGAGGTCAAGCCCCGCCGACGCACCCGCAAGGTTGCCGAAACCGTGGTCGACACGGTTGAGGTCGCCGCCGAGGTCAAGCCGCGTCGGCGCACGCGTAAGGCCGTGGCCGCCCCGGACCCCGCGGAAAGCTGACCCACCCGCCGATGGCCCGGTCCCACCTCCCGTGGGCCCGGGCCATCGGCGTCCCCCGACACCACCAGACACCGGGGGTGGGTGGGCAAACCCCGGGTGCCCCGTGGCTTTGCTCGGTTACCCGGTATGGGTGCCGGCCGGGGGTGGGTCACGCAACTCGGCGCTTACGAGGTGCCGCTGCGCCCACCCCGTGCCGCCCCTAGCGGCACGATTGCCCGCAGTAACGAGGCTTCGCCGCCCCTCGGCGCCACACGCACCCCGCTGCCGGGTGGGCAGCCGCCCCCAGCTCCACGCACGCCCGCAGTGACGCGGCTTCGCCGACCACCCACGGCACACGCACGCCCCCACGCCCCCGCAGCCGAGTACGCACGGAAGGGTCCGTGCCGGTACGTCTCTGCCCGTCGCGTAGCCGGCCCCCAGCCAAGTTTCGCCATGCTCGACTCCCGGGCAGTACGCCCACGCGGCGACGGGCAAGACGTACCGGCACGGACCCGACCCACCCACCGGCCCCCACGCGAACGGCGCCCGCACCCCCGCAACAGGCACCCCCACCCCCCTGCGACAGGCGCCCCCGCCAGCTATAGCCTCGGAGCATGAGTCGGCCCCCCACCTTCACCCCGCCCGCCGGTGTCCGTGCCCGTCGGCTCGTCACTGCGCGCGGTGAGTTCGCCGCGCTCGACGCGGCGGCTGCGGCAACGGACGCGCGGCCGACGGTGAAGGGAACCGTGCTGCTGCTGCCCGGGTTCACCGGCAGCAAGGAGGACTTCATCGCATTGCACGCGCCGTTGGCGGAGGCCGGGTACCGGACCGTCGCCGTGGACGGACGCGGGCAGTACGAGTCGGCCGGCCCCGAGGACGACGAAACGGCCTACGCGCAGGACGAGTTGGCCAGGGACGTGCTCGCGCAGGCGCACGCCCTCGGTACGCCCGTGCACCTCGTCGGCCACTCCCTCGGCGGCCAGATCGCCCGCGCCGCGGTCCTGCTGGACGCGTCCCCCTTCGTGTCGCTCACGCTCATGGCGTCGGGCCCGGCCCAGATCTCCACCTCGCAGCAGGAGCGGGTGAAACTGCTCAGGGACGCGCTCGCGGTGATGGACATGGCGCAGGTGTGGGACGCGATCCAGGCGATGGACGCTCCGGAGGAGACGGACACCGGCGCCCGCGACGGCACCCTCGACGACGGCCTCGACGACCGCGCCGACCTCCGCCGCCGCTGGCTCGCCACAAGCCCCGCCCAGCTCATCGCGACAGGCCGACTGCTCTGCACGGAGCCGGACCGTGTGGCCGAACTGGCCGCCGTACCGCTGCCCAAGCACGTCCTGTCGGGCGAGCGCGACGACACCTGGCCGATCCCGCTGCTCGACGAGATGGCCGGACGCCTCGACGCCCACCGCACCGTCGTACGGAAGGCCGAGCACTCCCCCAACACGGACCAGCCGCTGGAAACGGCCCGCGCTCTCGCGGAGTTCTGGGACCGGACGCAGAACGGGCAGTACTAGGGGGTGTTTGAAAGTCCCGCACAGCACCCACGGCGCCCGGCACGCACCGAACACCGCGGGCACCGCACAGGACCTTCAAACACCCCCTAGTACTGCGCCTGCAGGTGCTCCCAGAACCCGTCCCGCAGCGCCCGCCGCAGATCCGCCTGTCCGCGCAGCGAGTACTGCAGCAGCCCCTCCGACTCCACCAGAAGGTCCTGGTCGACCGAGCCGGGCAGATACGGATGCCCGGGCAGCAGCTCGGCCACCGCCGCCCGCCCCCGCTCGGCAAGCCACTTCGCGGCGATCTGCGCGCCGACGAACCGCACGTCCTCGCGGGTGGGCCGGATCGCCGACGACGCGTCGTACGTGGCAGCGGTGCGCCGTGACACGTAGGGCTTGAAGAACTCCAGGTCGAGGGTGCGTTGACTGTCGACCTCCCACAGCAGGGGCTCCGCCTGGTTGCGGTTCTCGGGGGCCTCGATGCCCCAGAGGTGTACGCGTGCGCCGTAGCCCTGGGCCGCCTCGACCGCCGAGACGAGGTCCTCGTCGCCGCCGAGGAGCGCGGCGTCGCTGATGGCGCGGTGCCGGGCGAGGGACTCCAGATCGGACCTGATGAGGGAGTCGACGCCCTTTTGCTGGTTGTTGGCGTTGAGGTTGCCGAGGCGGACCTTCACATCGGGCAGTTCGGCGATCGACTGCTGCTCGGCGGTGTGGATGCGGCGCCGGGCGCCGTCGTACCAGTACACGCGGAGCAGTCGGCTGTCGGCGAAGATCGAGCGCGCCTTGTCGATGAGCGCCTCGATCAGGCCCTCGGCGTCGAGGTCGAAGGCCCGGCGGTCCTCGGTCCCGGTGACGAGCCGGCCGGCGGCGGCGTACAGGTACCCGGCGTCGACGAAGATCGCATGGGTGGAGGGTGTCTTCGCCACCTCGGCGAGCATGCGCTGCAGCAGCTCGTTCGTGCGGTCGATACGGGCGCCGAGCATCGCGAGGTCGTCGGGTCCCATGAGGTCGTCGTTCATTGCGCACCATTGTCCCGGCCGTCACGCTGCGAACACAACCGGTCCCGGTCAGTTCGCGGTTCACCGCGCCGAAGCCCACGGCTGCGGATCTTTACGTGTCAGTAATTAGGTTCTCGAAAATTTTCCTTAGCGTAGGGAATGTTTGTAACACGCACCCCGTTGAATCCGTATGGAACGGGGAGCACACGCGCTTCACGGATCACCACACAAGTAGTTCTCCTCAGGAGGATGACCAGACGAAGGGAGAAGCCCATGCGCTTCGAAATCATGCGACTCGACGATGTCGACGGCACGCCCGTGGACAGCACCGTTGTGGACGCCGCCTCCGTCAACCGGATCGTTCAGCAGGCCGCCGCCATCGGGCAGCGCCTCTGGATCCGCCCGGCCGACTCGTCCGCCTCATAACGCGCGGACGCTTTTACACACTCCAGAGCCCCGTACGGCAGCACTGCCGTACGGGGCTCTGCGCATGTCCCGGGAGGCGTCAGCTCCCCTGAATCACCTGGGTCACCCCGTTGATGATCTGCTGCACCGCGATCGCGGACAGCATCATGCCCGCGAGCCGCGTCACGAGCACCACGCCGCCGTCCTTGATGACACGGATGATCAGCAGCGAGTACCGCATCACCACCCACAGCACGACGTGGATCGCGAGGATCGCGACCCACACCGACACCTGCGTGGCCACGCTGTCGGCCTTCTGCACGGCGAGGATCACGGAGACGATCGCGCCGGGCCCGGCGAACAGCGGCACGCCC
>NZ_JBMNDS010000044.1:14945-62190 GCF_052543295.1 Streptomyces sp. SAS_270 | reverse complement strand
CGATCTCTCTTCGTGATCATGGATCCCCCCGGGATCACGCCGATCTTCCTCGCGCTCACGGCGGGCCGCCCGGCCAAGGTGCAGAAGCGGCATGCCCAGCGGTACGAGGGCGACGTTGACGTCCTTGGTCTGCTTGGGCTCGTCCGTCTTGCCGGTGAGCAGGTCGAGGGCGATCAGCAGAAGCAGCAGCCCGCCGGCGATCATCAGCGCGGGTACGGAGACGTGCAGGTAGTCGAGGATCTGGTGCCCGAGCAGGCCGAACACCGCAATGACGCCGCCGGCCACGCAGACGGCCTGGAACGCCATCCGCTTCTGCACCTTGGCCGGGCGGCCCGCCGTGAGCGCGAGGAAGATCGGCGTGATCCCGGGGGGATCCATGATCACGAAGAGGGTGAGGAAGAGGGAACCGAAGACGGCGACGTCGAACATGGGGAGGCCTTGCGAGGGGTTTCGAGCACGGAACGGCACAGAGGGCCGTCACCGCGTGGACAGGCGTTCCGCGGCAGGCACGGAACGAGCGCGCACGGCGGCGGGCGCCGGGCGTCATGGACGCGAACGTCGAAGCAGGAGGGTGCCGGGGGGACGAATGGCGCCCACCCGGAAGTTACTCGGCGGAGCGGTTTCCGCCCGTGCCCGGCACGGGGAACGCGCCGGTGGCCCGTCGGGTGATCTCGCCGTAGACCTCGGGGTCGGTGGTGAACTCGCCGAGCACGCAGGTCTTGCGGCTGCCGTGGTAGTCGCTGGAGCCCGTGGCGAGCAGCCCGAGGTCGCCCGCGAGGCCGCGCAGCCGCGCCCGGGTGGCCGGCTCGTGGTCCATGTGGTCGACCTCGATGCCGTCGAGTCCGGCGGCGGCGAGTTCCGCCACGGCGGACTCGGGCACGGTCAGACCCCGCTTGGAGGCGGCGGGGTGGGCGAAGACGGTGACGCCGCCCGCGCCCTTGACCAGCCGGATCGCCTCGAAGGGGTCGGTCTCGTGCTTCGGCATGTAGGCGCGGCCGCCGTCGGCGAGCCAGTCCTCGGTGAACGCGTCGTTCACGGTCGCCACGACGCCGAGCTCGACGAGGGCGGTCGCGACGTGCGGCCGGCCGACCGAGCCGTCGCCCGCGATCCGCGCCACCTGCTCCCAGGTGACAGGCACGCCCAGTTCCTGGAGTTTCGCGACCATGCCCTTCGCGCGCGGGACCCGGTCGTCCCGGACCAGCTCGCGCTCGGCGAGCAGGGCGGGCTCCTCGGGGTCGAAGAGGTAGGCCAGCATGTGCATGCTGATGCCGTCGAGGCGGCAGGAGAGTTCGGCGCCGGTCACGAGGGTCAGCCCCTCGGGCAGCGCGGCGATCGCCTCCGCGTATCCGCGGCTCGTGTCGTGGTCGGTCAGCGCGACGACGTCGAGACCGGCCGCGCCCGCGTTGCGGACCAGTTCGGCCGGGGTGTCCGTGCCGTCGGACGCCGTGGAGTGGGTGTGCAGATCGATGCGCACGACGCGGGCTCCAGGCGGTGACGGGGCGGAGGGGACGCTCAAGGATAACGGGAAATCCGAGGCCCTCGTGTCACACCCGCAGCGCGGGTACGCCCCCTACAACACGGGTGCGCGCCTACGCCCTCCGTCACGCACGCCGCCGCACGCTGCACCGGGTGCTCCACCCCGCACCCCACCACGTGCTCCGTCAGGGCTCCAGGATGCGCGGCGACAGCGCCCCGCACGGCAGGAGGTCCACCTCGGCGCCCGCGTCCCGCAGGTCGGTCAGCACCAGTTCGTCGTACATCAGCAGTCCCGACTGCTCCGGCCACACGACCGCCCACAGCCACAGCCCGAGCGCCTCGCCCGCGAAGACCGCGCGGTCGTCGGGGGTGCCGGAGACATGCCACATCGGGGTCGGGCGTCCGGCGGCGAGGACCTTGGCCTGGGGCGGTTTCTCGACGCTCATGTACGGGCCGGGGTCGGGTCCGTCGATGCCTGCGTACCGGGCGCCGAGGCCGACGCCGAGCTCCTCGGCGATCAGGAGCAGTTCCCCTATGCCGCCGAGCGGTCCGGGCCCCGAGCAGGCCACGGCCGTGGCGCGTCCGCCGCTGCGGTCGTCACCGGCGAAGCCCGCGCCGGTGAACAGCCAGCCGACCGGCAGCGGCCACGGCATCCACACCGGTACGCGGGCACGATGGACCACCACACCGAGGGCCTCGACGCTGGGCGGGATCACGGGCTGCAGCGGATGCACCGCCCCGTGCACATCGCACTGCCAGGAGTCGGCAAAGAGTCCGGGAGCCCTGACCCGGCCACCACACTTCGGGCAACTGGGTTCGCCCCTCATAGGGCTCCACGGTCCTCCCCGTCCTTCGCCGCGTCAAGGACGATCACCCGTCCGGCGTGTGCCTGTCACCCGAGGTCACCCCACAGAACTAGATGCATCTTGCATTAATTAGTCGACCTAACTTATTATGTGCATACGGCAACGATCAGCTTCCGGCAACGCAAGGAGCGGCCATGCACACCAGCACAGGAGGTCCCGCCGACGGGGACCCGTTCGAAGCGGCCACGGGAAGCCTCCTGCGGCAGCCGAAGGCCGTCTGGGCGACCGCCGGCGCGTCCGTCGTCGCCTTCATGGGCATCGGCCTCGTCGATCCGATCCTGCCGTCCATCGCCAAGGGCCTGGACGCCACCCCCAGCCAGGTCTCGCTGCTCTTCACGTCGTACTTCCTGATCACCGCCGTCGCGATGCTGGTGACCGGCTTCGTCTCCAGCCGTATCGGCGGCAAGAAGACCCTGCTGCTCGGGCTAGCGCTCGTCGTGGTCTTCGCCGCTCTCGCGGGCACGTCCGGGTCGGTCGGCGAACTCGTCGGCTTCCGGGCCGGCTGGGGCCTCGGCAACGCGCTGTTCGTGTCCACGGCCCTCGCCGTCATCGTCGGCGCGGCGGCGGGCGGCAGCTCGGCGGCGATCCTGCTGTACGAGTCCGCCCTCGGGCTCGGCATGGCGTGCGGGCCGCTGCTGGGCGCGCTGCTCGGGGACGCCAGCTGGCGCTACCCGTTCTTCGGCACCGCGTTCCTGATGGCGGTCGGCTTCCTGTGCATCACGGTGTTCCTGAAGGAGCAGCCGAAGCCCGCGCGCAAGACCTCGCTGCTGGACCCGATCAAGGCGCTGGGCCACGGCGGACTCGCCTCGGCGGCCGTCTCGGCGTTCTTCTACAACTACACGTTCTTCACCGTGCTGGCCTTCACGCCGTTCGTGCTGAACATGAGCCCGTACAAGTCGGGCGCCGTCTTCTTCTGCTGGGGTGTGCTGCTCGCCGTCTTCTCGGTGATCGTGGCCCCGCGTCTGCAGGCACGGTTCGGCTCGCTGAAGGTGCTCGGCGGCTCCCTGGTGCTGCTCGCCGCCGACGTCCTCGTCCTCGGCTACGGCAGCCACACCACCGCCGTCGTCTGCACGATCCTGTCGGGTGCCTTCATCGGCGTGAACAACACCGTCTACACGGAACTCGCCCTCGGCGTCTCGGACGCGCCGCGGCCGGTGGCGAGCGCCGGCTACAACTTCGTGCGCTGGTTCGCCGCCGCGGCCGCGCCGTACTTCGCGCCGAAGATCGAGGAGTGGAGCGACATCCACATGCCGTTCGTCGTCGCCGCGGTCACGGCCGTGACCGGCGCGGCGGTCGTCCTCGTACGGCGGAGGGCACTGACCGACGACGCCGAGGAGCTGCGACCGCAGCACGCCACGGAGGACGGTGTCGCGGTCTTCGCCGGCTGACCCGGGATCAGAGTCAGTCCAGCGGAACGGACTTGCGCAGCGGATCGCGCAGGTCCGTGCCGTGGCTCAGCCAGCGCTCCTGGAGTGCGGCCGCGCCGTGCACCCGCTTCCAGGCGGCCTCGTTCGGCGTCATCGGGAGCAGCGGCAGGAACCGTACGGCTTCGGCGGGCTCGTCCAGCTCCAGGTCCTCCACCAGGCCACCCGACTCGGCGACGAGGACGGAGCTGAAGGGCGCGCCCGGCCACAGCGGTTCGCCGACGTCGAGCGAGGCGCCGGGGTTCACGATCAGCCCCTCGACCTGCGGGGACGCGGCGAGCACGGCGAGCGGGCGCAGGACCTTGTCGGTGTCGGCCGCGCCGGCGCGTACGGACAGGACCAGCTCGGCGCGCGGGCCCTTCACAGGGTCGGCGACGACCACCGTGGGGTCCGCCATCGGCCGGGCGGACATGCCGAGCGTGGCGTACCGGACGACGTCCCCGTCTGTGAAGCGCAGCACTTCGATGCGGTCGGTGCCGAGGAAGGTGACCGCGGCCCGCGCGTCGGGTTCGCCCAGCGCAGAGTGCAACCGGGCCTCGACCAGAGGAAGAACATCAACCATGCGGTGAGCATAGAACTCGTCAGCAACGGGCAAAGCGGCGACTTGACGCTTCGGCGCGCTGATAGTCTTGGCCGCTGGTCGGGGCAGCACGCTGAAGCGTCGCTTTCAAGCTCCGACGCCTGATACTTCCCCTCAGGGGGCTCCCCGTCGCGGGAGATTGGATCGTCCCTCACGGGGGACCGACCGGAGGAGGTGGGGCTGCAATGGACCGAAGTCGACCGTGCAGTACCACCCGCTCTTCCGGCCGCTGAGTTCCGTAGCTCTGCCAGCTGCTTCCTCTCACCATCGCGTGCATACGTGTCAGCGTTGTCCCGATGCACCCACGGAAGAGCGCTTCGTTTCCGCCTGATGTGTCTGATCTGTCTGATCTGAATCAGTAGCGAACTGATCCGAATCAGTAGCGAAGCTGCCACCGCGACGGTGCGGTGCTCCCCGCTTTGTGGACGTGCCGAACATCCGTAGTCAGGACGTCCCCATTCCGGGCAGTTCCAACCGTCGCAGGCGGCCTTCCATTGCGAAGGAGCCTGCCATGTCGATGATCCGTGACCTGCGCGCCGCGGTCCGGCCCTCCCGTCCCACGCTGCGCAAGGAGAGCGGCACCTACGACTCCACCCGTGACCCCGCGACGCCCTCCGCCGTCGTCGACTGCGCCGTCTACCGCGACGGCGCCCGTGTGGCGAGCCCCCAGCCGCTGACGCCGCAGGAGGCGATGCGTCAGGTGCGCCGCGACGGCGGCTTCGTCTGGATGGGCCTGCACGAGCCCACCGAGGCCGAATTCGCCGGTATCGCGGGCGAGTTCGGACTGCACCCGCTGGCCGTCGAGGACGCCGTCCAGGCCCATCAGCGGCCCAAGCTGGAGCGGTACGACGACTCGCTGTTCACCGTGTTCAAGACCATCCACTACGTCGAGCACGACGAGCTCACCGCCACCAGCGAGGTCGTGGAGACCGGCGAGGTCATGTGCTTCACCGGCCGGGACTTCTTCATCACCGTCCGGCACGGCGGCCAGGGCTCGCTGCGGGCGCTGCGCCACCGGCTGCAGGACGACCCCGAGCTGCTCGCCAAGGGCCCCTCGGCCGTGCTGCACGCCATCGCCGACCACGTCGTCGACGGGTACCTCGCGGTCGCGGACGCCGTGCAGGACGACATCGACGAGGTGGAGACGGAGGTGTTCTCGCCCGGGCGCAAGGGCACGCCGCGCGGCACGGACGCCGGCCGGATCTACCAACTCAAGCGCGAGGTACTGGAGTTCAAGCGCGCCGTCGCACCGCTGCTGCGCCCCATGCTGCTGCTGAGCGAGCGGCCGATGCGGCTGATCGACCCCGACATCCAGAAGTACTTCCGCGATGTCGCCGACCACGTCGCCCGCGTCCAGGAGCAGGTCCTCGGCTTCGACGAGCTGCTCAACTCGATTCTCCAGGCCAACCTCGCGCAGGCGTCCGTCACGCAGAACGAGGACATGCGCAAGATCACGTCGTGGGCGGCGATCGTCGCCGTACCGACCATGGTCTGCGGCGTCTACGGCATGAACTTCCAGTACATGCCGGAGCTGCACTGGAAGTTCGGTTACCCGCTGGTGCTCGGCTTCACCGTCGGCGTCTGTCTCACGATCCACCGCACGCTGAAGCGCAACGGCTGGCTGTGACGGGGCTGGTTAGTCTTGCCCCATGACTAGCGAGCTGCTCGACCAGGCCCTCGTCGAGGAGGCCACGAAGAAGTCCGGGCTGATCTGGGTGGCGGGCAGCGGCGCGCCCGCCCCCTCGGCCGAGGGCGTCGACCGCCCGCTGTGGCACGTGTGGCACGAGGGCGCGGTGTGCGTGGTCGGCGACGGGCCGGGCGAGCAGCCGCTGCCGGGGCTCACCGACGGCGGCAGCGCGGTCGTCACCGTACGCAGCAAGGACAAGGGCGGCCGGCTGGTCGCCTGGCCCGCGAAGGTCGTGGAGCTCGCACCGCGGTCCGCTCAGTGGGAGGCGGCGGTCGCCGAACTGAAGGGCAAGCGGCTGAACGCGCCGGACGGCGAGGCGATGCCCGAGCGCTGGGCGAGCGAGTGCCGGGTGCTGCGCCTGGAGCCGTCGGGCAACCCGGCCGAACTGCCGGACGGCTCGCTCGCCGCACCCCCGCTGCCGACCCCGGCGACGACCCGGCAGCCGATCCCGGCGGCCCTGCCCCGCCTGCTCTTCAGGAAGAAGCACAAGAAGTAGCCAGGGGCGGGCGGTCCTGAAGCCTTGGAGCACTACGACGACGGCAGCTGCTGCCCGTAGTCCACGACCTGCTGCTTCTTCGGCTCCTCCAGGGAGAAGCCCTTGCCCCAGTCGGTGAGGCTGAGCGTGCCGGCGCCGCCCGCGCGGACGAGCCGGAGCGGGTAGGGCGTGCCCTTCAGGGAGACGTCCAGGGTGCCGCCGGAGCCCTTGTCGCCGGTGATGCGGATCGTGCGGACGCCGCTCTGCTCGTGATGGCCGTCGGTGGCGAGCTTGCCGTGCAGGGTGAGCAGGCCGTCGAGGAGGACGTTCTTGTCGGTGAAGCCGCTGAAGCGCTTGTAGGCGGGGTCGTCCTGCGGGACCTTCACGTACATGCCGTCGAGCTTGTCGGCGGCCGCCGTGTCCGAGCCGCCGTCGTCGCCTTTGCCGTCCTCGTGGTTCCAGAACACGGCGTCGGCCTTCAGGAAGAGGTGCTCGCCCACGCGCAGCAGCCGGAAGGTGCCGCTCTTGGAGGTGACGGAGCCGGTGCCGCCGTCCGATTTCAGGCGCATGTCGAGTTTGTACGTGACGCCATTGGTTACCACGTTCCCCGAGAGCCGTACGGCGTCGGCGGACTGAGCGGCCTTTCGCGACTTCGCCTCGATCTGCGCCGCGGAAAGCTTGCCCACTCCGTTGGTGCCCGCGTCCGGGTCCTCACCGCTGCACCCCGTCAGCCCGGTCCCCGTCACCGCCAGTACGCCCACCGCGCTCACCAGTGCGACCCTGCGAGTACGGCGGCCAGTGGGAAGTACAGTCACGGGTGGGGCGCCTCTCGTGCGGGGGTCCTCAGCGGCGTACGGCAGCGTACCCGGGTCGCACACGGCCGACGGAGGCAGTCCGTCCGCACCGCCCACCAGGGCGTATCCGACCGGGACGGGCTAGCCTGAAGCCCACTTCAGCGGACATTGGCGTACGAAATGGAGGCGCGGCGCATGGCAGCAGGCGCCCCCCGGATCTTCGTCTCGCACCTCGCCGGTGTCCCCGTCTTCGATCCGAACGGCGACCAGGTGGGGCGCGTCCGCGACCTCGTCGCCATGCTGCGGGTCGGCCGCCGGCCGCCGCGACTGCTCGGGGTCGTCGTCGAACTCTCCACCCGGCGCCGCATCTTCCTGCCCATGACCCGGGTGACCGCCATCCAGTCCGGCCAGGTCATCACCACCGGTGTGCTCAACGTCCGGCGCTTCGAGCAGCGGCCCACCGAGCGTCTGGTCTTCGGCGAGCTCCTCGACCGGCGCGTCACGCTCGTGGAGACCGGCGAGGAGGTCACCGTCCTCGACGTGGCGATGCAGCAGCTGCCCGCCCGCCGGGACTGGGAGATCGACCGGGTGTTCGTACGGAAGGGGAAGGCCGGCGGGGCGTTCCGGCGTGCGAAGGGCGAGACGCTGACCGTCGAGTGGTCCGCCGTGACCGGGTTCTCGCTGGAGGAGCACGGGCAGGGCGCCGAGAGCCTCCTCGCCACCTTCGAGCAGCTGCGCCCGGCCGACCTCGCCAACGTCCTGCACCACCTCTCCCCCAAACGGCGCGCCGAGGTGGCCGCCGCCCTCGACGACGACCGTCTCGCGGACGTCCTGGAGGAGCTGCCCGAGGACGACCAGATCGAGATCCTCGGCAAGCTGAAGGAGGAGCGGGCCGCCGACGTCCTGGAGGCGATGGACCCGGACGACGCGGCCGACCTGCTCGCCGAGCTCCCCGAGGAGGACAAGGAGCGGCTGCTGACGCTGATGCAGCCGGACGACGCGGCCGACGTACGGCGGCTGATGGCGTACGAGGAGAAGACGGCCGGCGGTCTGATGACGACCGAGCCGATCGTGCTGCGGCCGGACGCCACCGTCGCCGACGCGCTGGCCTCCATCCGCAACCAGGACCTGTCCCCCGCGCTCGCCGCCCAGGTGTACGTGTGCCGTCCGCCGGACGAGACGCCGACCGGCAAGTACCTGGGCACGGTGCACTTCCAGCGGCTCCTTCGCGACCCGCCGTACACGCTGGTCAGCGCGCTCCTCGACGACGATCTGATGCCGCTGGCGCCGGATGCCGCGCTGCCGGTGGTGGCGGGCTTCTTCGCGACGTACGACATGGTCGCGGCGCCGGTGGTCGACGAGAGCGGCTCACTGCTCGGCGCGGTGACCGTGGACGACGTACTGGACCACATGCTGCCGGAGGACTGGCGCGAGACCGAGTTCCATCTGGACGAGGGGGCTCCCCATGGCGCCTGAGCAGGGCGGACGCGAGCCGCGCGTCGAGACCCGCGAGCGCACCGCCTCCGGGGCGACGGCGGCCACCCGGCCGCGCATCCGGCTGGACCAGCCGCTGCCGCCGCGCCGACGGCTGGTGCCCGAATGGGACCCCGAGGCCTTCGGGCGGCTGTCGGAGCGGATCGCGCGGTTCCTGGGCACCGGGCGGTTCATCGTCTGGATGACGTTCGTGATCATCCTGTGGGTGGTGTGGAACATCTTCGCGCCCCGCGACCTGCGCTTCGACAACTACCCGTTCATCTTCCTGACCCTGATGCTGTCCCTCCAGGCCTCCTACGCCGCTCCGCTGATCCTGCTCGCGCAGAACCGGCAGGACGACCGCGACCGGGTCAATCTCGAACAGGACCGCAAGCAGAACGAGCGGTCGATCGCCGACACCGAATACCTCACCCGCGAGATCGCCGCCCTGCGCATCGGCCTCGGCGAGGTCGCCACCCGTGACTGGATCCGCTCCGAACTCCAGGACCTGGTCAAGGAGCTGGACGGGCATCACCAGGACGGCCACGTCGTATTCCCGGCGGAACCACCGCGCGGACGTGACGTAGACGACCGCTGATTGGGCTTTCCGAGGCACCTGGGGGGCGCCGTACCATCGTCACTATGGCTACGGAAGACGCGGTGCGTGAAGCACTGGCGACGGTGAACGACCCCGAGATCCAGCGACCTATCACCGAGCTGGGGATGGTCAAATCGGTGGAGATCGGTGCGGACGGAGCGGTCGCGGTCACCGTCTACCTCACCGTCTCCGGCTGCCCGATGCGCGAGACCATCACGAAGAACGTGACGGAGGCGGTCTCGGCGGTGGACGGCGTCACGCGCGTCGACGTCACGCTGGACGTGATGAGCGACGAGCAGCGCCGCGAGCTGGCGTCCGCGCTGCGCGGCGGCCAGGCCGAGCGCGAGGTCCCCTTCGCCAAGCCGGGCTCGCTGACCCGCGTGTACGCGGTGGCGTCCGGCAAGGGCGGCGTGGGCAAGTCCTCGGTGACGGTGAACCTGGCGGCGGCGATGGCCGCGGACGGCCTCAAGGTGGGCGTCGTCGACGCCGACATCTACGGCCACTCCGTGCCCCGCATGCTGGGCGCCGACGGCAAGCCCACCCAGGTCGAGAACATGATCATGCCGCCGTCCGCGAACGGCGTGAAGGTCATCTCCATCGGTATGTTCACCCCGGGCAACGCCCCGGTCGTGTGGCGCGGCCCGATGCTGCACCGCGCCCTCCAGCAGTTCCTGGCGGACGTGTACTGGGGCGACCTGGACGTGTTGCTGCTGGACCTGCCGCCGGGCACCGGCGACATCGCGATCTCAGTCGCGCAGCTCGTCCCGAACGCGGAGATCCTCGTCGTCACGACGCCTCAGCAGGCGGCGGCCGAGGTCGCCGAGCGGGCCGGCTCCATCGCGGTGCAGACCCACCAGAAGATCGTCGGCGTCGTCGAGAACATGGCGGGCCTCCCGTGCCCGCACTGCGGCGAGATGGTCGACGTCTTCGGCACGGGCGGCGGCCAGTCGGTCGCCGACGGCCTCACCCGGACGACGGGCGCGAACGTCCCCGTCCTCGGCTCCATCCCGATCGACGTCCGCCTGCGCGAGGGCGGCGACGAGGGCAAGCCGGTCGTCCTGAGCGACCCCGACTCCCCCGCGGGCTCCGCACTGCGCGCCATCGCGGGCAAGCTGGGAGGGCGCCAGCGCGGCCTGTCGGGCATGTCGCTGGGCATCACGCCGCGGAACAAGTTCTAGGGCTCTCGCGGCAGGTTCCAGCGCTTCCTGTACGACGATGGGGGGCGCCGTCCGGTCCGGACGGCGCCCCCCATCGTCGTACCGCTACCGCTCGCCTACGCGTACGACCCGATGTCCTTGACCATCGCGAAGGCCAGCCCGTATGCGCTCATGCCCCGCCCGTACGCGCCCACGTGGACGCCTTCCTGGGTGGAGCCCGCGAGGACCCAGCCGAACTCGGACTCGCGGTAGTGGAAGGGGGTCGGCACTCCGTCCACGGGGAGCGACAGCGTGGACCAGTCGGAACCGGTCAGGTCGTCCGCCAGGACCCATGCCGTCTCCGTCTGCTGGTCGAGCCAGTCGTCGCGCAGGGTGTGGTCCATCTGGCCGGGCCAGGTGAAGGACAGCAGCCCCACGCCCGCCAGCCAGGCCGCGGAGGACACCGAGGTGGCCTCCAGGAGACCGGTGCCGTCCGCGCTGCGCCGCACGGGGTTGGCCGCGACGGTGACGACGACCGCGAAGCGCTCCTTGTCCTCCGCCGTCGACTCGCTGCGGACGGAGGGCTCGTCGCCGTGCCCGATCGAACCGTGCTCGACGGCGCCGTCCGCCGAGGTACCCACCTGCATCAGCCAGCGCGGTCCCGTGAAGGCCTCGTCGAGGCCGTACCACGGGAAGGGCGCCAGCAGGTAGCCGTCGACCGTGCGCCGGGCGGAGGGGACCTGTTGTCCGCCCTCCGCGGCCGGCGCCTGTGCGCCTACCCGACTTGTCGTCTCCATCTGCCGGACGCCTCCTCGTTCTCGTCGGACCGGAGCGGCCCGCCCCCCTCGGGCGTCCTGTCGGTCCGCACAACAACTGGGCAGCATAGCCACACCGCTGCGAGCAGCAGGGAAACCGGTGTGCGGGTGGGTCGCGTACACGTCGGGTTCCGGCCGCGTCCGGCCCTTGTCGCAACCCTTCTGAGGTGCGCGTACGGCGATGGCGCCGACGGCTCAGACGGCGTGGCTCATGTCACGTCGCGTCCGCGTCGAAGGGCGGGCGGTCGTCCGGCTCGGGCTTCTCGGGCTTCTTCGTCATGTCGACGGCGCCGCCGGAGGAGGACGAGGGCGAAGAGGAGGACGGCAGCGACGGCGTGGAGGACTCCGACTCGCGGCCGTGGACCGCGTCCGCGACCTCGGCCATCTCCTTCTTCAGGTCGAAGCCGTTGCGGATCTCCTTGAGACCCAGGTCGTCGTTGTCCAGCTGCTTGCGCAGGAACGTCTTGGGGTTCAGGTCCTCGAAGTCGAAGTCCTTGAACTCGGGGCCCAGCTCATCGCGGATGTCGGCCTTCGCGCTCTCCGAGAACTCGCGGATCTTGCGGATGGTGCGCGTGACGTCCTGGATCATCTTCGGAAGCTTGTCGGGACCGAAGACGAGCACAGCGAGGACGACGAGCGTCACCAGCTCGAGCGGTCCTATGTCATTGAACACCTGAAGCTCCTTGCGATGTCCTCGGTCCTCGGCCCTCGGGTGGTCCTGGTCTTCCGTGGTCCGGGCCGGGTCCACGGTACCCGGCCATCCCGTCCGTCCGGAACTGTCCAGAGGCTTCCGGGTGCGTGTACACGGCCGGTTTTCCGCGATGTTTGCCGTTCAGGGCCGGATTCGGGCGTCCGGCTGTGAAGTTCATGTCAGTCGCTGCGGGTCAGCTGCCGCCGGCGGAACCGAGGACGAGGGTGACCTTCTTCTCCGCGCCGTCCCTCTTGAGGGTCAGTTCCAGGTGGTCGCCGGGGCGGTGGGCGCGGGTCTTGACGATGAGTTCCTCGCCGGAGTGGACACGCTGGCCGTCGACCTCGGTGATGACGTCGCCCGACTGGATGCCCGCCTTGTCGCCGGGGCCGCCCGAGGTGACCGGGGAGCCTCCGTCGTTGCCCTTGACGCCTACGCGGGCGCCGTCGCCCGTATAGTCCATGTCGAGCGTCACCCCGATCACCGGGTGGGTGGCCTTGCCGGTGTTGATCAGCTCCTCGGCGACGCGCTTGGCCTGGTTCACCGGGATGGCGAAGCCGAGCCCGATGGAACCGGCCTGGCCGCCGTCCGTGCCGGAGCCGCTGTCGGCGGAGCGGATGGCGCTGTTGATGCCGATGACCCGGGCTTTGGAGTCGAGCAGCGGTCCGCCGGAGTTGCCGGGGTTGATCGGGGCGTCGGTCTGCAGGGCGTCGACGTACGACACGTCGCTGCCGCTCGCGCCCTCGCCGCCCGCGGTGATGGGCCGCTCCTTGGCGCTGATGATGCCGGAGGTGACGGTGTTGGCGAGGTCGAAGGGCGCGCCGATCGCGACGACGGGGTCGCCGACCCGGACGTTGTCGGAGTTGCCGAGCGGCAGCGGCTTGAGTCCGCTGACGCCGGTGACCCTGACGACGGCGAGGTCGTACCCGCTGTCGCGCCCGACGACGGTGGCCTTGGCGGTCTCGCCGCCGCTGAAGGACACGGATATCTGGCCGCCGGTGCCGGCCGGTTCGACCACGTGGTTGTTGGTGAGGATGTGGCCCTGGGTGTCGAGCACGAACCCGGTGCCGGTGCCCTCGGCGTCCGTCCCGCGCACATGCAGGGTGACGACGCTGGGCAGCGCGCGGGCCGCGATGCCCGCCACGCTGTCCGGAGCCCGTCCCTGGGCCTCGGCATCGGCCTGCGGCAGCTCCACGTCACCGAGCCCGCCGTTGCGCTCCAGATAGGCGCCCACGCCGCCGCCGACGCCTCCGGAGACGAGCGCGAGGACCAGCGCCCCGAGGACCAGCGCCTTCTTCGTCCGCTTACGCCGTTGCGTCGTGCTCTCGACAGCCGCCCCGGTCTGCTGGAGCGGGCCGGGCGCCGCCCATGGGTCGTAGTTCTGCCAGGGGGCCCCCGCGGCCGGGGGTGCAGGGGATGCCAGGGGCGCCGGTATCGGTGCCGCGGGGGGGTGCGGCAGGGGCACCGGTCCCGGGGTCGCGAGCGGTTGCGGCAGGGGCGCGGCCTGGGCCGGGGGCTCCTGCGGGACGGGGGTGCCCTGCGCGGGGGTGCCCGTCGCCGGGTGCTGGACCGGCGGGGCCGGCGCCCACGGGCCGGGCTCGCCGTACGGCGGGGTGCCGTACGGGTCGGGGGCGTGCAGCGGCTTGGGCCGGTCCGGGCTCGCGTCGGCTTCCGCCCAGCCGGGCGGCACCGCGTCGGAAACCGCCACGGAAGCCGAATCCGAAGCCGACTCCGAAGCTGGAGACGGAGCTGGAGCTGAAGACGGAGCTGGGGCCGGCACTGCGGCCGCAACCGGAGCATCCAGCTCGAAGTCGCCGCTGAAGTCACCGCCGCCGAGGTCGCCGTCGGCTCCCACGCCGGACGGAACGCCGCTCGCCGCCGGGGCCGGGCTCGGCGCGGGGCCGTCCAGTTCGTAATCGCCCCCGGAGTCGCCCTCGCCGGTGCCGTCGGCCACCGCGGTGGTGTCGGTCCCCGCGCCGTGCGGCCGCGGCCGGCTCCACCACTTCGCCTTCGTGGGCTTCCCCTCGTTCATGTTCTCCCCACACCTGGCCCGCGACACAACTCGCCGACGGTCACCGCAGATTGTCGACTCCGCGCCCGGGATCCCTCCGGCGGACGCGGCCCACCCTGGATTCAACCAGGTTCACGGGCCGTCGCGCAGTGCTGGGGTCAGCGGACGGTACGGGAGGAGGGGGACGGGGAGGAAGAGGGGGACGAGGTGGGCGCCGGGGCGGCGAGCAGGCCCGGAGTGGTGACGTCGGGTGCCGTCGACCAGGCGGTCAGCTCGGCCGGTTCGGGGGCCGTGAGCTGGCGTATGAGCGGGGTCATGGCGGCGGCTCCGGCCACCACGGGTGTGGTCAGCGCGGCGGCCCGCACCTGGTCTGCCGGAGCGGGGACTCCGGGCAGCAGCGGCGCGGACACCTCGGTCGGCGCCACCCTGGCCTCGCCGAGCCCGCGCTGACCCTGGGCGAGCAGCGGCCCCACGGAACGGCGGCGCTGCGAGTCGGGCGTCGCGGCTCCGGTGCCCGGGGTGCGCGCCGGTGTCACATTGCTTCCGGCGCCCGAGCCGCTGCGCGCGTCCGCGGTGTCCGTCGGAACCCCGGCCGACACCCCGCCGAGCGCGACGGCGGCCAGCGACACCGCACCGGCGGCGGCGAAGGCGAACCGCAGCCCGCGCGAGGCCGACCGCTCGGTTTCGTGGCGGTTGACCTCATGGATGCGGAAACCGCGCTGCGCGGCGGGCGGCAGCACGCCCGTGTGCGGCGCCGACGGCACGTAACCGAAGGGTTCGCCTCTTACCCCGAAGATTCCGGTGGTGCCGGAGCCGGAGGGGAGTCTTCCGCCGAAGCCTCCCCCGCCCAGCGCGGAGTCGTCGCCCGGGTCACCACCTCCGGGGAGCCCCTGGAGACGGGCCAGGAAGCTCTCGGAGGGCGGTGGCGGGGCCATTTCCGCGAAGACGCTCTTCAGTCGTCGCTGCGCGTCCGCCTCTGCCTTGCATTTGGCGCAGGTGGCGAGGTGTGCCAGGACGCGGTCGCGCGACTCATGACCGAGCTCTCCGTCCACCAGGGCGGAGAGTCGGTCTCCCAGGTGCTGTTCTGCCGGCGTAGGACGTGATCCACTCACGCGGTCGCGCCCCCTCCTCCCAGCGCGGGAATTCCCGGGACAGCGAACGTGCGGCGCTCGGCGCGGGCCTCGGGGGACCGGTGCGCGAGGGCCTTGCGCAGCTGGGAACGACCGCGGTGGATCCGGCTGCGAACCGTGCCGAGCTTGACGCCCAGGGTCGCGGCGATCTCCTCGTAGGACAGCCCCTCGATGTCGCAGAGGACGACCGCGGCGCGGAACTCGGGCGCGAGGGTGTCCAGCGCCTGCTGGACGTCCGCGTCGAAGTGCGCGTCGTTGAAGACCTGCTGCGGGGAGGGCTCGCGGCTGGGCAGGCGCTCGGCGGCGTCGTCGCCCAGGGCGTCGAAGCGGATGCGCTGCTTGCGGCGGACCATGTCGAGGAAGAGGTTGGTGGTGATGCGGTGCAGCCAGCCCTCGAAGGTGCCCGGCGTGTACGTGGACAGCGAGCGGAAGACCCGGACGAAGACTTCCTGGGTCAGGTCCTCGGCGTCGTGCTGGTTGCCCGTCAGGCGGTAGGCGAGCCGGTAGACCCGGCCGCTGTGCGTGCTGACGATCTCCTCCCAGGTGGGCGGAGTCCACGCCTGCGACTCCGCGTCGGTGGTGAACGTCGCGGTCTGCGTCTCGGCAGCAGCATGGAACTTGTCAGCAGTGTTGATCACGGATTTCGGCTCACCCGCCGATCTGAGAAAGCGCCGCAGCACTCCTCCCCGATCCACAGGCGCAGCCGCACCTCCCCTGTCGGCTCTGGTGGTGTCCAGTGGAGCCCCTACCATAGCCACCTCGCCCGTTAGCTCCGGATAAGCGGTTTTACGAGAATTTGATGTGCGCTCCCGCACCCGCGTCAGCACCTGCTCGCCGTCCTCATCCATCCGCTTCCCCCCGGTTGATTCCGCAGTGATTTCCCAGCTGCCGTCCCCACCCCTCTAAACGCCCGGTCCCATCTGCGGGTTCCCGGCGCCAACGGATACAGTCACGCCCAGGCAACCGCGGGGACAGGAGAGGGTCATTACCGGCAACCGGCAGACGAGCTGGGCGTTCGCCGACGCCTTTGTCGCCGAGGACGAAGCACTGCGCTGGGCCCGGGACCGGGCCCGCGAGGCAGGGCTGCCCTCGGTGTCGCCCGGCACGGGCGCCGCGCTGCGGTTGCTCGCCGCGACGGTGGACGCCAAGGCTGTGGCGGAGATCGGGACCGGGACCGGCGTATCCGGGATTCATCTGCTGCACGGCATGCGGCCGGACGGGGTACTGACCACCGTGGATCCGGAGCCGGAGCGCCAGCAGTTCGCCCGCCAGGCCTTCCGCGCCGCCGGTTTCGCCAGCAATCGCGCCCGCTTCATCCCCGGCCGCGCGCTGGACGTACTGCCCCGCCTCGCGGACGCCGGATACGACCTGGTCTTCTGCGACGGCGACCGTCTGGAGTGCCTGGACTACCTCGCTGAATCGTTGCGCCTGCTGCGCCCGGGCGGGCTCGTGGTCTTCGAAGGTGTCTTCGCGGACGGCCGCACGGTCGACTCGGGACCCCAGCCCGCCGAGGTCGGAAGGCTGCGCGAACTGCTGCGCGCGGTGCGCGAGAGCCAGGAGCTGGTGCCCTCGCTGCTGCCGGTGGGCGACGGTCTGCTGTGCGCGGTCAAGCGCTGAGAAAGGCCCCCAGGGTCCGCGTACCGACCCACCTCACACGGCTCTGACCTGCAAGAATACCTCAGTCGTACGTCCCTGGCGGCTTCGGGAACGACAGCGCCCCGGCATCGATGAGGATGCCGGGGCAGCTGAAGAGGTATGGTCGCGTTCCGCGTCAGCCGACGACCTTCTTGAGGGCGTCGCCGAGCGCGTCGGCCTCGTCAGGGGTCAGCTCGACGACGAGCCGACCGCCGCCTTCGAGCGGAACGCGCATGACGATGCCCCGCCCCTCCTTTGTCACCTCGAGCGGGCCATCGCCCGTCCGCGGCTTCATGGCCGCCATGCTCGTTCCCCTTCCTGAAACCAGCTCATCGTCGCCGACGGCCCCTTGAAGGGCACGCACGTCCCCTCGTAGGACACACGTCACCGGCATCGAACACATTGCTTCCAGGCCATTATCCCGCATCTCAGGACCCGATGACCAACATCAGTCGGCATCGCTTGCGCAACGCGCTTGAGCAAAACCACTCAATTCGGCGATGTGACTGCGATACTTCGCCGCCGCCCGGACTTCCGAGACCCGGATTTCTTTGACGCAGGTCACATGTCCCGCCCCCGCCACGCGCCGTGATCTCCGCCATGCTGTCCTCAGACCGACGACGTACCGACGGGTACGACGGAGCCGCGACACCGGAGGGGACCCACCATGGCCGACACCGTGCTCTACGAGGTGAGCGACGGGCTCGCGACGATCACGCTGAACCGCCCCGAGGCGATGAACGCGATGAACGTCGAGACGAAGGTCGCCTTCCGGGACGCGGCGATGGCGGCCGCGGCCGACGACTCGGTGCGGGCTGTACTGCTGACCGCCGCCGGTGACCGGGCCTTCTGTGTCGGGCAGGACCTCAAGGAGCACGTCGGCGGGCTGCTCGCGGCGCGTGAGTCGGGCGCGGGCGAGGGGGTCATGAGCACGGTGCAGGAGCACTACAACCCGATCGTGCGGGCTCTGACCGGTGCGGCGAAGCCGGTGGTGGCGGCGGTGAACGGCGTCGCGGCCGGGGCCGGCTTCGGTTTCGCGCTCGCCGCGGACTACCGGATCGTCGCGGACACGGCGTCGTTCAACACCTCGTTCGCCGGGGTCGCGCTGACCGCCGACTCGGGCATCTCCTGGACGCTGCCGCGGGTGATCGGCCCGAGCCGCGCCGCCGACCTGCTGCTCTTCCCGCGCAGCATCACCGCCCAGGAGGCCTACGACCTGGGCATCGCCAACCGGCTCGTGCCCTCCGCGGAGCTGGCGGCCGAGGGCGCGAAGGTGGCCCGTGCGCTGGCCGAGGGCCCGACCCTCGCCTACGCCGCGCTCAAGGAGTCGCTCGCCTACGCCCTCTCGCACTCCCTGGAGGACTCCTTGGAGAAGGAGGACGAGCTGCAGAGCCGGGCGGGCGCCTCGGAGGACCACCTGATCGCGGTGCAGGCCTTCGTCAACAAGGAGAAGCCGAAGTACCTGGGGCGCTAGTGGCCGGGGTCAGCGGCCTCCTCGGGCCACGCAGTCCGTGAGGTGGTCGTCGACCAGGCCGCACGCCTGCATCAGGGCGTACGCCGTGGTCGGGCCGACGAAGCGGATGCCGCGCTTCTTCAGCGCCTTGGAGAGCGCGGTCGACTCGTCGGTCACCGCGGGGACGTCCGCGAGGGACTTCGGTGCCGGGCGCCCGGCCGGGTCGGGGGCGAAGGACCAGATCAGCTCGTCCAGTTCGCCCGGCGCCCACTCGGCCAGCGCGCGGGCGTTGGCCATCGTCGCCTCGATCTTGGCGCGGTTGCGGATGATGCCCGCGTCGGCGAGGAGGCGCTCCTTGTCGGCGTCCGTGAAGGCCGCCACCGAGGCGATCTTGAAGTCGGCGAAGGCGATCCGGAAGCCCGGGCGGCGGCGCAGGATCGTGATCCACGACAGGCCCGACTGGAAGGCCTCCAGGCACAACCGCTCGTACAGCGCGTCGTCGCCGTGGACCGGGCGGCCCCACTCCTCGTCGTGGTACGACACGTAGTCCTCGGTCGACAGGGCCCAGGGGCAGCGCAGCGCGCCGTCCGGGCCCGCGAGAGCGTCGGTCACCGGTGCTCGTCCTCCGTGTGCTCCCCGCGCTTGTCCAGCGAGGGCGCGGTGGTCGCCCTGGAGCCGGCGAGCGCGGCCTCCAGGTCGGCGATCCGGTCGTCCCGCTCGGCGATCTCGGCGCCGAGCCGGCCGAGCGCGTCGTCGACGTCCGTCATGCGGTAGCCGCGCGCGGCCAGCGGGAAGCGCAGGTTGTCCACGTCCGCGCGGTTGACCGGCCGGTCCTCGGGCAGCGGATCGTCGAGCCGCTCGGACGCCACCTCGGGCAGGGGCGCGCTCTCGCCGCCGCCGACCACGGCCAGGGTCACCGCGGCGACCACGACGGCGAGCGCGACGACCAGGAACAAGAACATGAACATCGCTGAGGGTCCCCACGCTCGATGTGCTCGGTGTCGAATGTGTCAGGGTCCGATCGTGCCATGCGAGTCTGACAGTTAGGGTCGCAGGCGGCCCATCAGCTGCACGTACTAGGAGAGGTCACAGGGGATGCTCAGGCTGGGCAGGCGTGAATTCGGCGCACACGAGCCGGTGATCATGGCGATCGTGAACCGGACCCCCGACTCCTTCTACGACCAGGGAGCCACCTTCCGCGACGAGCCCGCCCTCGCGCGCGTGGAGCAGGCGGTGGCCGAGGGCGCCGCCATCATCGACATCGGCGGGGTCAAGGCCGGTCCCGGCGAGGAGGTGACCGCCGAGGAGGAGGCGCGGCGGACGGTCGGCTTCGTCGCCGAGGTGCGGCGCCGCTTCCCCGACGTGGTCATCAGCGTCGACACCTGGCGTCACGAGGTCGGCGAGGCCGTGTGCGAGGCCGGTGCCGATCTCCTCAACGACGCCTGGGGAGGGGTCGATCCGCGGCTGGCGGAGGTCGCCGCGCGGTACCGGGTGGGGCTGGTGTGCACGCACGCGGGGGAATCCGAGCCGCGTACGCGCCCGCACCGGGTGACGTACGACGACGTCATGGCCGACATCCTGCGCGTCACCCTCCAACTCGCCGAGCGGGCCGTCTCGCTCGGGGTGCCCCGGGAGTCCGTGATGATCGATCCCGGGCACGACTTCGGGAAGAACACGCGGCACAGTCTTGAGGCGACGCGGCGGCTGGGCGAGATGGTCGGGACGGGGTGGCCGGTGCTGGTGTCCCTGTCCAACAAGGACTTCGTGGGCGAGACGTTGGACAAGCCGGTCAAGGAGCGGGTGGTGGGGACGCTCGCGACGACCGCCGTGTCGGCGTGGCTGGGGGCGCAGGTGTACCGGGTGCACGAGGTCGCGGAGACCCGGCAGGTGCTCGACATGGTCGCGTCCATCGCCGGGCACCGGCCTCCGGCGGTTGCCCGGCGCGGGCTCGCCTAGGGGGTGTGGACGGGGGGTACGGAGTTTTTTCGCCCCCTCCGCCCCTTCCCGTCCCGTCCTCCTGGGGGCTTCGCCCCCTCTCCCCCCTGTCGCGCTTCGCGCTCGTCCTCAAACGCCGGACGGGCTGAACACCCGCCCTCAGCGGGTGGGTGGGGGATCGGGATGGCTGGCCGTCCGCAAACGCCGGACGGGCTGAAAGCCTCCCTCTACCTGCCCGCCTCCTTCGACACCAGCGCCACCGCCTCGTCCACGTCGTCCGTCAGGTGGAACAGGAGGAGGTCCTTCTCCGAGGCCTTGCCCTGGGCGATGAGGGTGTTTCTGAGCCAGTCGACCAGGCCGCTCCAGTACTCCGTGCCGAAGAGGACGATCGGGAAGCGGGTGACCTTCTGGGTCTGGACGAGGGTGAGGGCCTCGAAGAGTTCGTCGAGGGTGCCGAGGCCGCCGGGCAGGACGACGAAACCCTGCGCGTACTTGACGAACATCATCTTGCGGACGAAGAAGTACCGGAAGTTGAGGCCGATGTCGACGTACGGGTTGAGGCCCTGCTCGAAGGGGAGCTCGATGCCGAGGCCGACGGAGACGCCCTTCGCCTCGCAGGCGCCCTTGTTGGCGGCCTCCATGGCGCCCGGGCCGCCTCCGGTGATGACGGCGAAGCCGGCCTCCACCAGGCCGCGCCCGAGCTGCACGCCCGCCTCGTACTCCGGGGAGTCCACCGGTGTGCGGGCCGAGCCGAACACGCTGATCGCGGGCGGGAGTTCGGCGAGGGTGCCGAAGCCCTCGATGAACTCCGACTGGATGCGCAGGACCCGCCAGGGGTCGGTGTGCACCCAGTCGGAGGGGCCGCCTGCGTCCAGCAGGCGCTGGTCGGTGGTGCTCGCCTGCACCTGGTCCCGCCTGCGCAGGACGGGGCCGAGACGCTGCTCCTCCGGTGGCTGCTGCGAGCCCTCGGGGTCTCCGGTAGCCATGTGCGCTCCCTCCGCTCGGCGATGGTTCCTTCCCAGCGTAGATCTACGCGGGTTACGGAGGGGGGACGTGAGCATGTCCGCCATGAACCGCCGTCCGGGACACCGGGGTCAGGACGTCAGCCAGGACCGCAGCTTCTCCTCGGCCTGTGGGATCAGCGACGCCCGGACGCGCTCGTCGACCTTGTGGGCGAGGAGCGGGTCGCCGGGGCTGTAGTTCACCGCGGGCACCCCGAGCGCGCTGAAGCGGGCGACGTCCGTCCAGCCGAACTTGGGCCGGGCCTGGCCGCCGACGGCCGCCATGAAGGCCGCCGCGGCAGGGTGGTCCAGGCCGGGGCGGGCGGCGCCCGTGTGGTCGTCCACGACGAACTCCTCCACACCGCAGTCGGCGAAGTAGTCGCGCACGAAGGCCTCCGCCTCCTCCTCGCTGCGGTCGGGTGCGTAGCGGAAGTTCACGACGACGGTGCACGCGTCGGGGATGACGTTGGTGGCCACGCCGCCCTCGATGCGCACGGCGTTGAGGCCCTCGTGGAAGCGGAGGCCGTCCACGACCGGCGTGCGCGGCTCGTACGCGGCCAGCCTGGCCAGGATCGGGGCCGCCGCGTGGATCGCGTTGGAGCCCATCCACGCGCGCGCGGAGTGCGCCCGCTCCCCCTTGGTCTTCAAGAACACCCTGAGGGTGCCCTGACAGCCGCCCTCCACCTCGTTGTCGGTCGGCTCCAGGAGGACCGCGAAGTCGCCCGCCAGCCAGTCGGGGTGGGCCTCGGCCACATGCTTCAGGCCGTTCAGGTGTCCGGCGACCTCTTCGTTGTCATAGAAGACGAACGTGAGGTCCCGGTTGGGCGTGGGGACCGTGGCCGCGATGCGCAGCTGGACCGCGACGCCGGACTTCATGTCGCAGGTGCCGCAGCCCCACAGGATGCCGTCCTCGTCGAGACGCGAGGGAACGTTGCCCGCGATCGGGACGGTGTCGATGTGCCCGGCGAGGATCACACGCTCGGCGCGGCCCAGGTTCGTACGGGCCACGACGTTGTTGCCGTAGCGGTCCACCGTCAGGTGCGGCAGGGCGCGCAGCGCCGTCTCGATCGCGTCCGCGAGCGGCTTCTCGCTGCCGCTCTCCGAGGGGAAGTCGACGAGCTGCGCGGTGAGCTCCGCGGCGTCCAGCGTGAGGTCAAGCGGGGTTTCGGCCATGGCCCAGACCCTAACGCGCCGGGCCTGCGGGACCGGTTTCCAGGGTTGTCCACAGGCCTCGGGGGCACCGACAGCACCCTCCAGTACCTTGTACGTCGTGCCAGAGCCGTCACCCACCTCCTTCCCGCGCGGCCGCCTCCTCCGTTCCGGGGCGGCCGTCGTGGTCCTGCTCGCCCTCGCGGGCTATCTCGCGGTGCAGTACGTCACCGGCGGCACCGGTGCGCCACGCTGCGAGGTCGTCTCCGGCAAGGGCGACGGGGCGTCGTTCGAGTTCTCTCCGGAGCAGGCGGTGAACGCGGCGGCGATCTCCGCGGTCGGCACCGCGCGCGGGATGCCCGAGCGCGCCGTCACCATCGCGCTCGCCACCGCGCTCCAGGAGTCCGGGCTGCGCAACATCCGGCACGGCGACCGCGATTCGCTCGGCCTGTTCCAGCAGCGACCCTCGCAGGGCTGGGGCACGAAGAAGCAGATCATGGACCCGACGTACGCGGCGGGTGTCTTCTACGAGCACCTCGCCAAGGTGACCGGGTACTCGCGGCTGCCGCTCACGGTCGCCGCGCAGCGCGTGCAGCGCAGCGGCTACCCGCAGGCGTACGCGAAGCACGAGCCGGACGCCACGCTGCTCGCCGCGGCCCTGACCGGCCGGGCGGCGGCCACCCTGACCTGTGACGGGCGGCCCGGCGCGGACCGGACCGGCGGCGCGGACTCGGTGCGCACCGCGCTCGTCCGGGACTTCGGGCGCGACGTGCTGCAGGAGGCCGGCGAGGAAGTGGGCGCCGGGGCCGCCGCGTCCCCGTCGCCGAGCCCCTCGTCGCCGTCGGACGGCAGCGGTTCGGACCGCACGGTGACCGTCCCCGTCCCCACGCAGACCACGGCCGGGACCACGCTGGCCCAGCGCGGCTGGGAGCTGGCGCACTGGGCCGTGGCCAACTCCTCGGCGCTGCACATCGTCCGGGTCTCGTACGCGGGCCGGGTGTGGACGGCCGGGAACACCGACAGCGAGTGGCGCAGTGCCGCGCCCGGGAAGTCCGGCGGCGCGAAGGCCGACGCCGTGGTCCGAATCGTCACCGGGCAGTAGTACGGGTCGTCACTCTTCGGGAGTACCCACGCCCTGTCGGTTCGGCGGTGCGTGCAGCTTTTCGCGCGCTCACTCCCGCATCCGTCGAATCCCTTGAAAACAAAGGGCCGTAAGGATTCGGCAGATTTTTTGACCGGGCGCCTTATGCCCGTTTTTATCCGCAGATGATAATGCGACGCATTGCCAACTCTTTACGTTGGCCCGCCGCAACCTTCGCGGGCTTCGAGCGGTAGTCACTGCGTCCGAGCCCGGACGATCACCATCCGGAATCGGGCGCGACCACGTTCTCTCCCGTCTAAGGAGCATCATGTCCCTCCCCCTGACCCGCCGGATCGCCCGTGCCGCGCTGCTCATCGCAGCGGGAGCGGCAGCCGGGGTCGGTGCGGCCGGCTCCGCCAGCGCGGCGACCGAACTGCCGGCCACTCCCAACCTCGGCGGCCTGACCGCCCTGGACGGGGCGCAGGTCGGCAACACCGTCGACGGTGCCGCCCAGAACGCCACCGGCCTCGCGGGTGACGCCGGCAGCAAGGCGGTCAAGAAGACGGTGCCCGCCGCGGGCAAGACCGGCGGCAAGGCAGCGAAGACGGCGACACCGGCCGCGCAGAAGGTGGCCGGTGACGCTGCGGGCCAGGCCGGCGGCCTGCTCGGCGACACGGCGTCGACCGCGACGAAGGGTGGGCTTCCGACGGATGCGGTGACCAAGGGTGGGCTTCCGACGGATGCGGTGACCAAGGGTGGGCTGCCGACGGAGCAGCTGCCGCTGAAGGGTCTGCCGCTCGGCTAGTCCGCCCGGCTTGTTGCGGGGAGGGGTGCCCAGGGATGTTCCCTGGGCACCCCTCGCCGGTGTTCTTGGCTGTTTGCCCACAGCGGTGGCGGCTACGCCAGGCGCTGTACCGCCGCGGCTACCCGTTCGTCCGTTGCCGTCAGGGCCACGCGTACGTACCTGTCGCCCGCCGGGCCGTAGAAGTCGCCCGGGGCCACGAGGATGCCGAGGTCGGCGAGGTGGGCGACCGTGTCCCAGCAGGACTCGTCGCGGGTGGCCCAGAGGTAGAGGCTCGCCTCGCTGTGTTCGATGCGGAAGCCGTGGGCGAGGAGGGCCTCGCGCAGGGCGGTGCGGCGGGCCGCGTAGCGCTCGCGCTGGGCGCGGACGTGGGCGTCGTCGCCGAGGGCGGCCACCACCGCGGCCTGGGTCGGCGCGGAGGTCATCATGCCGCCGTGCTTGCGGATCTCCAGGAGGTCACGCAGGACCGCCGGGTCACCGGCGAGGAACGCGGCGCGGTAGCCCGCCAGGTTGGAGCGCTTGGACAGGGAGTGGACGGACACCAGGCCCTCGTACGAGCCGCCGCACACGTCCGGGTGCAGCACCGAGACCGGGTCGGCCTCCCAGCCCAGTTCGAGGTAGCACTCGTCGGAGAAGACCAGGATGCCGTGCTCACGGGCCCAGGCGACGATCCGGGTCAGCTCGGCCTTGGACAGGACGCGTCCGGTGGGGTTCGAGGGCGAGTTGAGCCAGAGGAGCTTCAGGCCGGCCGGGTCCAGCTCGGTGCCCGCGGGGTCAGCCGCAAATGTCTCCGTGTCGTAGGCGACGTAGCCGGCGCGGGCCAGCCGGGCGCCGACCTCGTACGTCGGGTACGCCAGGCGCGGGTAGGCCACCGTGTCGTCGGGGCCGAGGCCCAGCTGCGTCGGGAGCCAGGCCACCAGTTCCTTGGAGCCGACGATCGGCAGGACGTGGCGGTGCGTGATGCCCTGTGCGCCGAGCCGTCGTTCGACCCAGCCCGTGATCGCGTCCCGCAGTTCCGGCGTGCCCCAGACGGTCGGATAGCCCGGGGAGTCGGCCGCGGCGACCAGAGCCTTCTGGACCAGCTCGGGGACCGGGTCGACCGGAGTGCCGACGGACAGGTCGACGATGCCGTCGGGGTGGGCGGCGGCCGTCGCCTTGTAGGGCTCCAGCTTGTCCCAGGGGAAGGTGGGAAGCCGGTCGGAGACTGCGGACACGGGGATCACTTTCTGCTCGGGCGCCTGGGCTCTGCGCGGGCACCTGGGGAAACGCCTCGGTCCCGTACGGCGATCATGGCGATCAGGCCGTACGGGACCGAGGCGGCGCGGTTGCGGGCGCTTACCGGGCCGCTTACTGGTTCTGCGGCGGCAGCGCTGCGACGAAGGGGTGGTCGCGCTCGATCAGGCCCAGCTTGCTGGCGCCGCCGGGCGAGCCCAGCTCGTCGAAGAACTCGACGTTCGCCTTGTAGTAGTCCTTCCACTCCTCCGGAGTGTCGTCCTCGTAGAAGATCGCCTCGACCGGGCAGACCGGCTCACAGGCTCCGCAGTCGACGCATTCGTCCGGGTGGATGTACAAGGACCGGGAGCCCTCGTAGATGCAGTCGACCGGGCACTCCTCGATGCACGCCTTGTCCTTGACGTCGACACAAGGCTGCGCGATGACGTAGGTCACGCTGTCGTTCCTCCTCGATAGGGCGCTGGCGAGCCGTCTTCAGGCTCCGCCACCTGGCGCGCGGGAGCGCGGCGTCGTCGATGCCCGCACCTAGTATCTCCGTTCCGGGGCATGATCCGAACAGGAGGGGTGAACTGACCTGTGGAAATCTCTGCGGCCGGCCGCCTTGAGGTCCGAATCACCACCGCTGACGTGGGCAAACGCGTCTCAGTGCGGCGATGGAACCAAGATGACGAACATGCCGTCAAGGGTGAGAGGTTCACGGACACGGTCGGAGTTCTCACATCATGGGACGACGGTGTGCTGACGATCACACGTCGCACCGGCGAGGTTGTCCGTATTGCGGAATCCACGCTGGCCGCGGGCAAGATCGTGCCGTCCGCCCCGGCGCGCCGCCGGGGACCCGCCGCCTCGTACGAGGAACTCGCGCGGATCGCGGCGCGGGCGTGGCAGCCGGTGGAGAGCGAGCGGCTCGGCGCGTGGGAGCTGCGCGCCGCCGCCGGGTTCACCCGCCGGGCCAATTCGGTGCTGCCGACCGGCGACCCTGGCCTGCCGCTGGACGAGGCGCTGGGCGCCGTACGGGACTGGTACGCGGCCCGTGGTCTGCCCGCGTACATCCAGACCGCCACCGGGGCCGAGGGCACGCAGGAGCTGCTGTGCGCGGAGCTGGAGGCGCGCGGCTGGGTGCGTGAGGTGACGGCGGAGCTGTGGATCGGCGCGCTCGCGCCCCTTGCGGACAAGGATGTCGGCGGGGCCCCCGAGGTCGTGCTGTCCCGCACGGCGGACGAGGCGTGGCTCGGCCGCTACCAGCGCAAGGGGCTGGGCGAGGTGGCGTTGCGGGTGCTCGCAGGGGGGTCCCCCCGGTCGAGCGAAGCCGAGAGTGGGGGAGGGCCCTCGGTCTGGTTCGCGTCCGTGCCCGGCGACGGGGGCGGCGCACCGGTCGCGATCGGGCGGTGTGTGGTGGACGGGCGGTGGGCCGGTTTCGCGGCCGTGGAGGTCGACCCGGCGTACCGCCGCCGCGGGCTGGCCGGCGCCGTCATGGCCGCCCTGGCCCGGCGGGCCCTGGACGAGGGCGCTTCGGCGGCCTGGCTCCAGGTGGAGTCGGACAACGCGGGTGCGCGGGCGCTGTACTCCGGAATGGGGTTCGGGGCGCATCACACGTACCACCATTACCGTGCGCCGCAGGCATCCGGTGGCCGTCCGCCACAGACGCCCGGCGGCGACCGGTATCGATCGATGTGAGAGGGCACGTGCCGGGTATGCGTCGTCCACCTCTTCCCCCGGAGCCCGAGCGGGCCGCCGAGTGCCGTCGGCGGTTCGCCGAGGAGGCGCGCTCCGAGCGGCCCGATCTGTCGTTGCTGTGCCTGCTGCTGGGGGCGGCGGCGGACGGGGCGCTGGACGAGGCGGGGCTCGACGCGGCGCAGATCGAACTGGACGGGATGGCCGGGCAGTTGCCGTTCCGCCCCGGCGGCCCGCGCTCCTGGGCCACCGCGCTCGCCGAACTCCTCGGTGAGCGCTACGGCTTCCGCGGTTCGCCCGCCGACTACCAGCGGCTGGAGTCCTCGCTGCTGCACGCGGTGCTGCGGCGGCGGCGCGGGCTGCCCATCCTGCTGTCCGTGGTGTGGATGGAGGTCGCGCGGCGGGCCGGTGCGCCCGTGTACGGGGTCGCGCTGCCGGGGCACTTCGTCGTCGGCTTCGGTCCGCCGGAGCAGCAGGTGCTGGCCGACCCCTTCGCCGGGGGGCGCCTGTTGAGCGGCGGTGACGCGGAGTTGCTCGTGGCCGGGGCCACCGGGGCGCCGCTCGATCCTTCGATGCTCACGCCGGCGGATCCGCTCGATGTGGTGCTGCGGATTCTCAACAACGTCCGGGCGTGGGCCGCGGCGCGGCCCGAGCGTACGGATGTCGCCCTGTGGGCGGTCGAGTTGTCGCTGCTGTTGCCGTCGCATCCGGCTCGGCTGCGGTACGAGCGGGCTCAGCTGCTGGTTCAGTGCGGGGATTTCCTCGGCGGGGCCGCTGAGTTCGACTCCTACGCCGAGGTGGTGGAGGCGGTGGACGAACCCGCGGCCGAGCGGGTGCGGGGGCAGGCCCAGGCCGCGCGAGCCATGCTCAACTGAGCTTGAGCTTGAGGGGCGGTTGAGCCGTGCGGGCGGTTACAGCCAGCCCTTCTCCCGCGCGATCCTGACCGCCTCCGCGCGGTTGCGGACCGCCAGTTTCTGGATCGCCGTCGACAGGTAGTTGCGGACGGTGCCCTGGGAGAGGTGGAGGGCGGTGGCGAGTTCGGCGTTGGTGGAGCCGTCGGCCGCCGCGCGCAGGACCTCGCGTTCGCGGTCGGTGAGGGGGTTGGCGCCCCCCGCGAGAGCGGCGGCGGCCAGGGTCGGGTCGATGACCCGCTCGCCCGCGAGCACCTTGCGTACGGCGGCGGCGAGTTGGGCCGCGGGGGCGTCCTTCACCAGGAAGGCGTCGGCACCGGACTCCATGGCGGTGCGCAGGTAGCCGGGGCGCCCGAACGTGGTGAGGATGACCAGCTTGATGCCGGGGAGTTCCTTGTGGACCTCGGCGGCGGCCTCGATGCCGGTCTTGCCGGGCATCTCGATGTCCAGCAGCGCCACGTCCACGTCATGTGCGCGCGCGGCCTCCAACACCTCGTCGCCGCGCGCGACCTGGACGACGACGTCGATGTCCGCTTCGAGACCCAGCAGGGCGGCGAGCGCCTCGCGGACCATCGACTGGTCCTCGGCGAGCAGGACCTTGATCGTACGACTCATGCGCCGGATCCTACGGTGTCGCCCAGCGCGCCCGCAGCGCCCTGCCCGACCGCCGTCGGTACCCGGGCGACCAGCCGGAACCCGTGCCGGACCCGGCCGGCCTCCAGTGCCCCGCCGACCTTCTCCAGGCGCTCGGTCAGCCCCGTCAGACCGTTGCCGGGGCCGCCGCCGGAGCCGCCCGATCCGTTGTCCTCCACGGACAGTTCGAGCATCGGGCCGTCGAGGGTCTGGCGGCGTACGAGTTCCACCACGCAGCGCCGGGCCCCGCTGTGCCGTACGACATTGGTGACCGCCTCGCGCAGGACCCAGGCAAGCGCGGACTCGTTCTCCTCGGGGACCTCGGTGAGGTCGGGCTCGGCGGGGAGTTCGGCGATGACGTCGGCGGCGGTCAACGCGACCTGGGCGCCCGCGAGTTCACCGGCCAGCCGGGGGCGCCGGTAGCCGGTGACGGCCTCGCGGACGTCGACCAGTGCCTGGCGGCTGACGTTCTCGATGTCGGCGACCTGCTGGGCGGCCTTGTCGGGGTGGTCGGGGAGCATCCGGCCGGCCAGCTCGCTCTTCAGGGTGATCAGCGAGAGCGAGTGGCCGAGCAGGTCGTGCAGATCGCGGGCGAGCCGCAATCGCTCCTCGTTCGCGGCGAGTTGGGCGACGGTGGCGCGAGCTTTGCGCAACTCGACGGTCGTGCGCACCAGTTGCGAGACCCCGGTCATCGCGAAGCCGATGAGCAGGACCAGCAGGACCAGGTCCCACGCGTCCTTCTCCCCGACGTGCAGCCCGACGAGCAGCATCACACCGGCCGTCGCCGGGACCGCCCAGTTCGCGGTCCGCAGCGGGAGTGTCGACCCGCAGGCGACGGAGACATAGCAGAAGAGGCCGAGCCACGGAGAGCCGAGCGTGTAGGTCAACAGGACGGCGAGCGCGCCGAGGACGAGGATGTACCCGATGACGAGCCGCCCGGAGAACTGCCTGCTGCCCATGTTCCTGAAGACCAGCGACAGGTAGATCCCGACGAAGGCCGCGAGGCCCAGCCAGCCGGCCACCGTGCCGCCGGTCGTGTGGTGCCCGGAGACCAGGTCGTGGACCGGTGAGCTGAGGAAGACGAGCCAGACGCCGATCCACAGGGTCTTGCGCAGGAATTCGCGCCCGTTGCGGGGCGGCTGTCCCATGCGGGTCAGCTGCTCCGTCCGGTCTTCGTCGGAACACGGTTCCTCGGTCTTGGCGTTCACGCCTTCAGCGTGTCCTTCCGGTACAGCCACGCCGCACCGCCCGTGAAGAGGGCGAAGGAGACGGCGAGGATGGCGATGTCCTTGGCGTGCGGGGCGTGGCTCTGTTCGATTGCCTGCCCCAGGGCAGCGTACGCGTGGGTGGGCAGCCACTTGGCGATGCTCTGCAGCCAGTCCGGGAAGGTCGTCGTGGGCATCCACAGGCCGCCGAGCATGGAGAGCCCGAAGTAGGTGATCATCGTGATCGGGCGGACCGCGTCGCCGCTGGCGAGATAACCGATGGCGACGCCGAGCGCGGCGAAGACCAGGCTGCCGGCCCAGATGGTGCCGGTGAGCGCGAACCACTGCCAGGCGTCCAGGCGTACGTCCTTCACGGCCGCGGCGACCACGAAGACGATCACGATCGAGGGCAGGCTGATCACGGCGGCGCTCGCGGTCTTGGCGAGGACGTAGCCGCGGCCCGGCAGGGTGGTCAGCCGCAGCTGCCGTACCCAGCCGCTCTCGCGTTCCTTGGCGATGCGCTCGCTGTTGCCCATCAGGACGGCGGTCAGGGCGCCGAAGGAGGCCATGGAGACCATGAAGAAGGTCGGGAGCGTCAGCCCCGTGCCGTCGACCTTGGTGGTGCTGTCCGCGCTGCCCGCGATCAGCAGGAACAGGGCCGAGGGGTAGATCACCGAGAAGAAGAGGAACTTGCGGTTGCGCAGGGCGCGGGTGATTTCGAGCTTGATGAGGCTGTTCACTTCTGCTTCGCCTCCTCGGCGGCGGTGATGGCGACGAAGGCCTGCTCGAGACCGAGCCCGGCGACTTCGAGGTTGCGGGGGTAGACGCCGAGCCCGTACAGCGCGTGGACGGTCGCGTCGGCGTCGGTCGACTGGATGCGGACCGTGTGTCCGGACACGTCGAGGGAGCTCAGGAAGGGCAGGGCGCGCAGCGGGGCCTCGTCGATCGGACCCTCCAGGTCGAAGGAGACGCGGCGGGCGCCGGCCTTCGCCTTGATCTCGGCGGCGGTGCCGTCGGCGAGGAGCCGCCCCCGGTGCAGCACGAGCACCCGGTCGGCGATCGCGTCGGCCTCCTCCAGGTAGTGCGTGGCGAACAGGACCGTACGGCCCTGGTCGGCCTGCTCGCGCATGGTGGCCCAGAAGGCCTGGCGGGCGGAGACGTCCATGCCGGTGGTCGGCTCGTCGAGGACGATCAGGTCGCTGTCGCCCGCGGTGGCGAGCGCGAAGCGGACGCGCTGTTCCTGGCCGCCGGAGAGCTTGTTGACCTTGCGGTCGGCGATCTGGGAGATCCCGGCGCGGGCGAGCACGTCGGTGGCGCGGTACGGGCGAGGGTGCAGGTCGCAGGCGAGCTTCACCAGCTCGGCGACCGTGACCTCGTCCATCAGTCCGCCGCTCTGCAGCATGGCGCCCACGCGTCCGGCGACGATCGCCTCGCGGGGGCTGGTGCCGAACACCCGGACCGTGCCGCTGTCGGCGTGCTTGAGCCCGAGGAGCAGGTCGAGCGTGGTCGACTTGCCGGCTCCGTTCGGGCCGAGCAGGGCGACGGTCTCGCCGGGGTGCAGGTCGAGCGTGAGCCCGTCCACGGCCCGGACGTCCCCGTAGGTCTTGGTCACCTGGTCGAACCCGACCACCGAACCGGTGGTCCTCTCCGCTGTCGTCGTCATGTGATCCATGGTGGCCGCGCCCGGGGTGCGCCCGGCAGTGCCGACTGTCGCGACTCCGGGATGACAGATGTCATGGACGCCACGGTGACCTGGCCGGGTCGGGCGCGTCCCCGTCGTGGCCGGACCCGGCCGTACGACAAGAGGGCGCCCAGGTCATGGGATCCCATGACCTGGGCGCCCTCTGCGCTCGTGAGGCGTGTCCGCTAGCTCGGGTTGGTCGGGATGGTGACGATCCGGGCCGCCGGTGTCGTGCCGCGCAGCGCCGTGCCGAGGGCCACCGCGACGTCCTCGGGGCTCACCGGCTTCTTGCTGCCGTTGCCCTTGGTGATCGTGACGCCGTCGAAGGCACCGCCGTACAGCTCCTTGAGGACCGCGAGGTCGTAGTGCTCGACGAGCTTGCCGTCGACCGCCTGCACGCTCAGGAACTTGTAGATCGATTTCTCCGGGCTGAACAGCACGAAGTGCGTGGCGTCCGTGCGCACCGTGACCAGGCCCGACATCGCCGGCTCGGCGAACTTCTTCAGCATCCGGTCGACCTCGGCGTTCGGGATCGTCGGCTGACGGGTCTTGGTGGCCACCTTGACCGGCGTGGTCGTGTTGGTCTCCACCTGGGTGCGGTACGCCTCCTCGACGGCCGTCATGGACGGCGCGACGTCGATGCCCTTGCCCGCCTTGCCGTACACGGCGACGGCCTTGCCGGACTGGAACTTGATCGTGCCGTCCGCCGCCGAGCCGGAGCCGCCCGCGGCCCGCTCCAGGGCGGCCTGCAGCTTCTCCTCGTCGACGGGCATGACGGGGTCGATCACCCGCTGCTGCCCGAACAGCGAACCGATCACCGAGACCGGGTTGTAGTCGCTGGTCGCGGCGGCGCTGACGGTGGCCTTGCTGTCGAGCTGAAGGCCCGACTGGTCCGGCTTGAGGGACACCGTGTCGCCGTCGACCGACAGCTTCAGCGCCTTGTTCGTACGGTCGCCGAAGGCGTCGTCGAGCTTCTTGACGGCCTCGTCGCGCGTGCCGCCGCCGATGTCGACGCCGAGCACGGTGGTGCCCTTGGGCACGTCGGAGTGGTTCATCAGGAGCCCGGCGCCGTAGGCACCGCCGCCGATGACCACCACGCCGACCACCAGGAGCATCAGCTTGCTGCGCCCCTTCTTCTTGGCGGCGGGCTTCGCGGAGCTCGCGGCCGGCGGGGTCACCGGGTCCGGCAGCTTCGGCGGGGTGTGCGGCAGCGGTCCGTCGGTGTGCGCGCCCGGCCCGAACGGGGAGTTCTGGGTGGCCGGGACGACGGGGATGCCGCTGGTCAGGGTGTGCCCGGAGACGTTGTCGCCGGGGGCTCCGTAGCCCTGGCCGCCCGGTTCGGGGGCCGGCTTCTGCGGCGTGAGGATCGCGGTGTCGTCGCTGAGCCCGCCACCGGGACCGCCGAGGCCGCTGTGACCGCCGGGGCCGGGGTATCCGGCACCGGGGCCGCCCTGACCGCCCTGGCCACCGGGGCCGCCCGGACCACCGGGGCCGCCCTGGCCCATGCCGGGACCACCGGGTCGGCCCGGACCCGCGGCCAGGCTGCCCGGACGTACGCCCGGACCGGCCGGGGGCACCAGCGGTCCGTCGCCCGTGACCGGACCGCCGGTCGGGCCCGCGGGGCCGCGGCCGGTGCCCTCGGAGAAGTACGGGAGGTCGTCGCGCCGGGGCTCCCCGGCAGCGTCGGAGCCGGGCAGCGGGAAGGACCCGGTGCTGCCCGTCAGCGCCGCGGAGACGTCGAAGGAACCGGTGCCGCCGCCATGGCCGGGGGCCACGGGACCGGCGCCGGTGGCACCGGGCAGCCCGGCACCGTTCGTACCGCCGCCCGGACGGGGACCGCTGCCGACCGGTCCGCCGCCGGGCCGGGGGCCGGCACCGTTCGCCGCGGAGGGACGCGCACCGCCGGGAGCACCCTGCGCACCCTGGCGCCCGGAACCTCCCGAAGGACCGGAAAAGGGCGAAGGACCGCCGGGACCGGTAGGAGCGGAAGGTCCCGAAGGTGCCGGAGCTCCCGAACTGCCCTGCAGGCCCGCTCCGTTGGTGGAGCCGCCGCCCTGGCCTCCCGTGGGGGCACTGGACTTGCGCGGCGCAAACCAGTTGTTCTGCTTCTCCCCGGCCGGAGCCGCGGGATCGGCGGCCGACGCTGCGGGCGCGGGCGGACTCGCGCCGCCCGCGACCCCGGCCGGCTCCGCGCCGCCGCCGTCGGTGCCCTCGGCGGACGCGTCCGCGTCACCCACCGGGGTGCGCACGACGACCGGCGGAATCGGCCGGGATCCGGGGATGTTGATCCGGATCCGGGTCGTCAGCGTGGTCTCGGTCCTGCGCTCCTCCGGAGGCGTGCCGGCGGCCGAACGGCCCTCGTCGGCACCGTTTTCGGACGCGGCAGGCGTGCCGTACGGCGGCGTCCCCGACGGGTACGCCGCTCCACCGCGCCCGTTGGGCCCGGAGGACGAACTGTCAGTTTCACGACTCAAGGCAGGTTCTCCCGGTTGGCTCCGCCGCCCGTGTACTCGATCTCATTTCTGGGGGTCCCCGCTGCTCGAACGAAGTCGAGAACTCGGGGGAGGCTCGGCGCGCGCACCACCATACTGGCCGTGCCCGGCGCGCAAACCGCGCCCGCGAAGGAAACCCCCACGGGACCCGCACGTCCGTGATACGGAAAAGTAGTACGTCACTTGCCAAGTCGGACGGCGGGGCCGCCCGGTTGCCGCCCCTGGCCAAGCGTGGCGCACATCACACCGACTGCCATGCCGCCGAGCAGGAAGAGGTAGGAGCCCAGTCCCGCGCCGAAAAGGAAGTCCCCTTCGGGGCGGGTGGAGGTGAGCAGGACGACGGCGATCATCCAGCCCACCGCGGGCGCAACGGCCCCCGCCCTGGAGCCGGTCGCGCGCGATCCGCCCAGGAAGAGTCCGGCCGCGCCCGCCAGGGAGAGCAGCAACCCGCCCGGGAACCAGGCGGCTTGCATGAGCGCCCCGGCCGCCCCGACCACGGCGCCGAGCACGAAGAGCCCGAGGTAGGCGGCGATCCGTCCACCGGAGGGCCGCACCAGGGGCTGCGCGAGGGCACTGCCCTGCCTGCCTGCCGTACTCATCACAAAGCCCCTTCGAACAGGTCCGTCTCACGCGTCTTCGGCGCCCCGGCGAGCACCAACTCGTAGTACTCGGTGGTGAAGAGCGGCTGCCCAAGGTCGTTGGAGAGCACGAACCACGGCTCGGTCACGGTGATCTGGGTGGCGTGCGCGCGCATCGCGGCGGCCTTGGCGGCGGCGTACGCGCTGCCGTCGATCTCTGTGGTGATCACCGAGTCGTCGACCACACCCGGTACGTCGCCGATCGCGGCGGACGCCGAGAAGGGCAGCTCCGGCAGTGCGTCCCGCAGCCGCGCGAAGCTCTCCTCGGCGACCGTGCGCGGCACCCGGTTCCAGTAGGTCTTGGCGATGCGCCAGGGCTCGCCGAGGCCGGGCCGGAAGGCGGCGTCGGCGGCCAGCTCGGCGCCGCGCATGGCGACGCGGTGCGCCTGAATGTGGTCAGGGTGCCCATAACCCCCATCGGGGTCATAGGTGACGAGCACCTGGGGCCGTACCTCGCGGATGACTTCGACGAGGTGGGCGGCGGCCTCGTCCAGGTCGGCGGCCCAGAAGGCGCCGGCGCGGTGGTTCTGCTCGACGCCCATCATCCCGGAGTCGCGGAAACGGCCGGGCCCGCCGAGGAACCGGTGATCCGTGACGCCGAGCTCCTTCATGGCGGCGGCCAGCTCACCGGTCCGGTACGGGCCCAGGGTGTCCTCGCGATCGGGCGCGAGGTGCGCGAGCTCGGGCGGGATGACCTCGCCCTCCTCGCCGAGCGTGCAGGTCACCAGCGTCACATGGGCGCCCTCGGCCGCATACCTGGCCATGGTCGCGCCATTGTTGATCGACTCGTCGTCCGGATGCGCGTGCACCAGGAGCAGACGCCGGTCGGGCAGTTCCGTCATGGTCCCCACCCTACGAGGCGACCACTGCGGTCAGAACTTGATGCTGCCGATCATCCCCGCGATGTTCGTCGTCAGCTCACTGATCGTGGGTGCCACCGTCGAGGAGGCGAGATAGAAGCCGAGCAGGACGCAGACGATCGCGTGCGCGGCCTTCAACCCTGACTTCTTGACCAGGATGAAGACGATGATCGCCAGCAGCACCACCGCCGAAATCGAGAGTGCCACGGCGGCTCACCTCCAAAGAACCCAGGGACCGGGGGCCGGACAGGGGGTCGTACGGGGACGGCAAATCCATACAGCAGCCAGCAGGTTCATACCCACACAGCGCTAGTGATCATAACTATCCGTACGCGCGCATCGATCGGCGCACGGCCGCACAAGGGGGCGCATGGCCAATATGGTCGGGGCATGACGACCGAGCCTCTCTCCTTCCCGCGCCTGTCCGCGCGTACGCAGCGGTTCACCTGCGGTGCGCCGCGTGCGTTCGCCGTGGCCCCCGACGGTTCCCGTGTCGTGTTCCTGCGTTCCCGCTCCGGTACGGACCGGGCGAATCTGCTGTGGGTCCTCGATGTCGCGGACGGCGCCGAGCGGGTCGCGGCCGACCCGCTCGCGCTGCTCGGAGGCGCCGGCGAGCGTCTGTCCGTCCAGGAGCGGGCGCGCCGTGAGCGCAGCCGCGAGGGCGGTGCCGGAGTGGTCGGCTACGCCACCGACGCGGCGGTGGAGTTGGCCTCTTTCGCCTTGTCGGGGCGGCTTTTCACGGCGGAGCTGCGGGCCGGCACGGCACGTGAACTGCGGGTCCCCGGGCCGGTGATCGACCCGCGCCCCTCCCCCGACGGACGGCTCGTCGCCTACGTCACGGGCGGCGCCCTGCGGGTGGTCGGCGCCGAGGGCGAGGGTGACCGGGCGCTGCTGGAGCCCGAGTCGGAGACGGTCACCTACGGGCTCGCCGAGTTCATCGCGGCCGAGGAGATGTCCCGCTCGCGCGGCTTCTGGTGGTCGCCGGAGTCGGACCGGCTGCTGGTCGCCCGGGTCGACGACGCGCCCGTCCAGCGCTGGTGGATCTCCGATCCCGCGCACCCGGAGCGCGATCCGCAGCAGGTCGCGTATCCGGCGGCGGGCACCCCCAACGCGGACGTACGGCTCTTTGTGACCGGGCTGGACGGGACGCGCACGGAGGTCGCCTGGGACCGGGCCCGCTACCCGTATCTGGCGCATGTGCACTGGTCAGCGGCGGGTGCGCCGCTGATTCTGGTGCAGGCGCGGGACCAGCACAGTCAGCTGTTCCTGGCCGTGGACCCGGACACCGGGGCGACCCGGATGGTGCATGCCGACGAAGATCCACAATGGCTTGATCTTTTCCCCGGCGTACCGTCCTGGAGCCCGGGCGGACAGCTCGTGAGGATCGCCGACGAGGGCGGCGCACGTGTCCTCGCCTTCGGCGAACGCCTGCTGACGGGACCGCAGTTGCATCTGCGCGCGGTTCTCGACGTGTCGGACGACAACGTGCTGGTCTCGGCGTCGGCGGGCGAGGCGGCAGCGGCCCCCGAGGTCGGCGAGGTGCATGTCTATCGCGTCAATGAGCTCGGAGTGGAGCGCGTCTCGCAAGAGCCAGGCGTGCACTCGGCGGTGCGCGCCGGGGGCGTGACCGTGCTGGTCTCGGCGGCGCCCGACCGGCCGGGCGCCCAGGTGCAGGTGCTGCGCGACGGCAAGAAGACGGCGACCGTGGCGTCGTACGCGGAACACCCCGGTATGTCCCCGCGCATGACCCTCACCGAAGGGGGCGCGCGCCGCGTGCCGTGCGCCGTGCTGCTGCCCCGGGACCACAAGGAGGGCCTGCTGCCGGTCCTCATGGACCCCTACGGCGGCCCGCACGGGCAGCGGGTGCTCGCCGCGCACAACGCGCACCTGACCTCGCAGTGGTTCGCCGACCAGGGCTTCGCGGTGATCGTCGCCGACGGACGGGGCACGCCCGGCCGCTCCCCCGGCTGGGAGAAGGCGATCAAGGACGACGTGGCCGCGATCGTGGTCCAGGACCAGATCGACGCCCTTCAGGGCCTCGCGGAGACCTTCCCGCTCGACCTGACCCGGGTCGCGATCCGCGGCTGGTCCTTCGGCGGCTATCTGGCGGGGCTCGCGGTGCTGCGCCGCCCCGACGTGTTCCACGCGGGCGTCGTCGGCGCGCCGGTCACCGACCAGCGGCTGTACGACACGCACTACACCGAGCGGTACTTCGGCGATCCGCGCACCCAGCCGGAGGTCTACTCCGCGAACTCGCTGATCGACGACGAGGGGCTGGTCGGCGCCGCGGAGCCCGCCCGCCCGATGCTGATCGTGCACGGTCTCGCCGACGACAACGTGGTGGTCGCCCACAGCCTGCGGCTGTCCTCCGCGCTGCTCGCGGCCGGCCGCCCGCACGAGGTGCTCCCCCTGTCCGGCGTCACCCACCTGACCCCGCAGGAACAGGTCGCGGAGAACCTGCTGCTGCTCCAGGCGGACTTCCTGCGGCGCGCCCTGAAACTGGGCTGAGCAGGCAACGAGCCGGGGCGACATGGCGCGCCCCGGCTCGTCTACGGCACCCGCACGGCCGTACGGTGTTCACCTTGGCCCGTCCGTATATCGGGACCGCTTCCGTCAAGTTGCCTGCGTGTAAACCAAGTTCGTACGGCTTTGTACCGCTATGCCTCCGGCTCGGGAGGCACGACCTGTTTCTCCTCCGCGAAATGGCACGCCGAGTCGTGCGCGGCCGGGCCCTGGAGGTGCCGGAACTCCGCGGGCACCGCGAGCAGCGGGACCTCCAGCGTGCAGCGCTCGCGGGCCTTCCAGCAGCGGGTGCGGAAGCGGCATCCGGAGGGAATGTTCGCCGGGGACGGCACGTCACCGGCGAGGATGATCCGCTCCCGGTGCTCGCGGGCCTCGGGGTCCGGGACGGGCACGGCGGACAGCAGTGCCTGTGTATAAGGATGCGTCGGGTGGTCGTAGATCTCGGCGTCCCTGCCGGTCTCCACGATCCGTCCGAGGTACATCACGCCGACCCGGTCGGAGATGTGCCGCACGATCGAGAGGTCGTGCGCGATGAAGACGTAGCTCAGCTCGAACTCGTCCTGGAGCTTGTCGAGCAGGTTGATCACCTGCGCCTGCACGGACACGTCGAGCGCGGAGACCGGCTCGTCGGCGACGATGATCTCCGGGCGCAGGGCCAACCCCCGGGCGATGCCGATGCGTTGGCGCTGGCCGCCGGAGAACTGGTGCGGATAGCGGTTGATGTACTCGGGGTTGAGCCCCACCACGTCCAGCAGGTCCTGGACCTTCTTGCGGCGGTCGCCCTTCGGCGCGACCTCGGGATGGATCTCGTACGGCTCCCCGATGATGTCGCCCACCGTCATACGGGGGTTGAGCGAGGTGTAGGGGTCCTGGAAGACCATCTGGATGTTGCGGCGCACCGTCTTCAGGGCCCTGCCGGACAGCTTGGTGATGTCCTCGCCCTTGTACTTGATGGTCCCGGCGGTCGGCTTCTCCAGGTTGACCAGCATCTTGGCCACCGTCGACTTGCCGCAGCCGGACTCGCCCACGATGCCGAGGGTCTCGCCCTGGCGGAGTTCGAGATCCACTCCGTCGACGGCTTTGACGGCGCCGATCTGCTTCCTGAACACGATGCCCCGGGTGAGCGGGTAGTGCTTGACGAGCCCGCTGACCTCCAGAATCGACTCAGCCATTCAGGCACTCCCTCCAGAAGTGGCAGGCGCTGCGCCGGTCCTCGTCCACCTCGTACAGCGGCGGCACATCGGTCCGGCAGACGTCCTGGGCCATCGGGCAGCGGGGGTTGAAGGCGCAGCCGGGCGGAATGTGCATCAGGTTCGGCGGCAGGCCCTTGATGGCGTAGAGCTCCTGGCCCTTCTGGTCCAGGCGCGGGATCGATTCCAGCAGGCCCTTGGTGTACGGGTGGGCGGGCGCCTTGTAGATGTCGTGCACCGGCGCCGACTCGACGATCCGGCCCGCGTACATCACGGCGATCCTGTCGGCCACGTCCGCGACCACGCCGAGGTCGTGGGTGATGAGGATGAGCCCCATGTTGAGCTCGCGCTGCAACTCGGCGAGCAGGTCCATCACCTGGGCCTGGACGGTGACGTCGAGGGCGGTGGTCGGTTCGTCGGCGATGATCAGCGCGGGTTCGAGCGCCAGCGCCATGGCGATCATGATGCGCTGGCGCATGCCGCCGGAGAACTGGTGGGGGTAGTCGCGCACACGGTCGGCGGCGGCCGGGATCCGCACCCGGTCCATCAGCTCGATCGCCTTCGTCCGGGCGTCCTTGCGGGACATCCCGCGGTGCACGGTGAACATCTCGCCGAGCTGGTCGCCGACGGACAGCACCGGGTTGAGGGAGGACAGCGCGTCCTGGAAGATCATCGCCATCTCGGCGCCCCGGACCTTGCGCCGCTGGTCCTCCTTGAGCTTGAGCAGGTCCTGGCCCTGGAAGAGGATCTCACCGCCGGTGATCTTGCCGGGCGGCATGTCGAGGATGCCCATCACGGCCTGCGCGGTGACCGACTTACCGGAGCCCGACTCGCCGAGCACGGCGAGCGTCTCGCCCTCGTCCACGCTGTAGTTGACGCCGTTGACGGCCTTGGCGACACCGTCCCGGGTCCTGAACTCCACATGCAGGTCACGCACTTCGAGCAGCATGACGGCGGCTCACCTCAGCTTCGGGTCGAGGGCGTCGCGCACCGCGTCGCCGAGCATGATGAAGGCGAGCACCGTGATCGCCAGGGCCCCGGCCGGCCACAGCAGCATGTGCGGGGCCTGGCGGATGTAGGCGGACGCCGCGGAGATGTCGATGCCCCAGCTCACCGTCGGCGGCTTCAGTCCCACGCCGAGGAAGGAGAGCGTCGCCTCCAGCGAGATGTACGTGCCGAGCGCGATGGTCGCCACGACGATGACCGGCGCGATCGCGTTGGGCGTGATGTGCCGAAGCATCATCCGGGAGTTGGAGGCGCCGAGGGCGCGGGCCGCCTGGACGTAGTCGTTCTGCTTGGTGGTGATGACGGAGCCGCGCGCGATCCGGGAGATCTGCGGCCAGCCGAGCAGAACCATGAACCCGATGACGGGCCAGACCGTATTACTGGTCACGACGGAGAGGAGGACCAGGCCGCCGAGCACCACCGGGATCGCGAAGAAGATGTCGGTGATACGGGACAGGATCGCGTCCGAGACGCCGCCGAAGAACCCGGCGAGCGCACCGAACACCGAGCCGAGAATGGCGACACCGAGGGTGGCGCACACGCCGACGCTGATGGAGACTCGCGTGCCGTAGACGGTTCGCGTGTAGACGTCGCAGCCCTGGCCGTCGAAGCCGAACGGGTGGCCCGGCTGTGAGCCCTCCTGGGCCTTGGAGAGGTCGCAGCTGAGCGGGTTGCCGGAGGCGATCAGCGAGGGCCAGAGCGAGATGACCACCAGGAAGAGGATGACCAGCCCGGAGATCAGGAAGACAGGGTTGCGCCGCAGGTCCCGCCAGGCGTCGGACCAGAGCGAGCGCGGCTTCTCCTGTGGGCCGGTGCCTTCCGGTCCACCGGGCGTCTTCTCCAGCGTCTCGGCCTCGCTGCTGCCGAGGTCCATGGTGCCTCCCATCCCGGTCGGGGCGATGGCGAGGTCTTCGGGAGGAGGACCCGCCGGCCTGGCAGGCAGGGATCCGGACCCCGAATGCGCCTCTGGCTCGTACGGCGGCTGCTCAGGCATAGCGGATCCTCGGGTCGAGTACGGCGTAGAGGAGGTCGACGAGCAGGTTGGCGACCAGGAACACGAGGACGAGCACGGTCACGAAGCCGACGACGGTCTGTGTGTTCTGCCGGACGATGCCCTGGTAGAGCTGGTAGCCGACGCCGTGGATGTTGAAGATCCGCTCGGTGACGATGGCGCCGCCCATCAGTGCGCCGACGTCCGTACCGATGAACGTGACCACGGGGATCAGCGAGTTGCGCAGCAGGTGCTTGGTGATCACCCGGCGCCGGGGCAGGCCCTTGGCGACAGCTGTGCGGACGTAGTCGGACCGCTTGTTCTCCGCGATGGAGGTCCGGGTCAGCCGGGTCACGTACGCGAGGGAGACCGAGGCGAGCACGAGCCCGGGCACGATCAGTTCGCTGAACGTGGCCTCCGCGGAGACCGACGGTTTGATCCAGCCCCACTCGACGCCGAGCAGCAGTTGCAGCAGCAGACCGGTGACGAAGGTCGGCACGGAGATGACGACCAGGGTCAGCAGCAGGACGCCCGTGTCGATGGGCTTTCCGCGCCGCAGGCCGGTGATGACGCCCAGCGCGATGCCGATGATGATCTCGAAGAGGATCGCCACGATCGTCAGCCGGATGGTGACCGGGAAGGCGGTCCGCATCAGCTCGGTGACCTCCTGCCCGTTGAAGGCCGTGCCGAAGTCGCCGGTGAAGACCTTCCCCATGTAGTGCAGGTACTGAAAGAACCAGTTCTCGTCGAGGTTGTACTCCTTGCGCAGCTGCGCGGCCGTGGCGGGGTCGCACTGGCGGTCACCGCACAGGCCCGCGATGGGGTCGCCCATCACGTACACCATGAGGAAGATCAGCAGGGTCGCGCCGATGAAGACCGGGATCATCTGCAGCAGACGCCGGATCACGTACCGTCCCATGGGGGCTCCGGGGTTAGGCGGGACGGCCCCGGTGAAGGAGCCGTCCCGGGCGGCGTCTCAGCTGACCTTGATCTCGTTGTAGACGGGGACGCTGAACTGGTTCAGTGCCACGTTGGAGACCTTGTCCGAGTAGCCGGCGCTGCCGTTCTGGTACCAGAGCGGGATGGCGGCCATGTTGTCGCGCACGACCTCCTCCGCCTGCTGGAAGAGCTTCACGGCCTTGGCGCGGTCGGTCTCGGCGTTCGCCTGGTTGACGAGCTTGTCGAAGTCCTTGTTGGACCACTGGCCGTCGTTGGAGGAGGCGTTGGTGTAGTACAGCGGCTGCAGGAAGTTCTGGATCAGCGGGTAGTCCATCTGCCAGCCGGCCCGGAAGGGACCGGGCATCTTGTGCTGCCCGATCTGGTTGCGGAAGTCGGCGAAGGTGCCGACCGGGTTGCCGACGCACGCCTTGTCGTTGCCCAGGGCGTTGTTGATGGAGTTGCAGACGGCGTCCACCCACTCCTTGTGCGAGCCGGTGTCCGCGTTGTACGAGATCTTGACCTGGCCGCCGGGGATGCCGCCGCCCTCCTGGACGAGCTTCTTCGCCGCGGCCGGGTCGTAGTCGCAGGAGTCGCCGCACAGGCCGTCCTGGAAGCCGCCCTTCTCACCGAGGACCGGGGAGGTCCAGTCGGTGGCCGGGGTGCGGGTCTTCTGGAAGATCGTCTCGGTGATCTGCTTGCGGTTGATCGCCATGGACAGGCCCTTGCGGACCTTCTCCACGCCGCTCGCGTCCCACTTCTTGTCGTAGAAGGGGAAGGCCAGGGTCTGGATGATGCCGGCGGGCGTGTTGATGTAGCGGCCGCTCAGGTCGCTCTTGGCGTTCTTGAGCTGGGAGGCGGGCACGTCGTCGACGAGGTCGAGGTTGCCCGCGAGCAGGTCGGTGTAGGCGGTGTTGTTGTCGGTGTAGACCTTCAGGTCCACCCCGCCGTTCTGCGCCTTGTCCGTGCCGGAGTAGCCGTCCCACTTGCGCAGGGACATCTTCGAGCCCTTGGTGTAGGAGTCGATGGTGTACGGGCCGTTGCCGACCGGCTTCTTCACCCAGGCCGCGTGGTCGTCGAAGAACGCCTTGGGCAGCGGCGAGTAGGCGGCGTAGCCGAGGGTGTCGGGGAAGGTCGAGAACTTCTGGTTGAGCTTGACCGTGAAGGTGTCGGTGCCGGTCACCTTGAGGCCGTCGAGCTTGTCCGCCTTCTGCGAGCCCGAGTCGGGGTGGGTCTTGTCGTAGCCGTCGATGTACCCGAAGAAGTACGCGTTCTTCTGGTTGTTCTTCAGGCTCGCCCCGTAGTTCCAGGCGTCGACGAAGGACTGGGCCGTGACGGCCTCGCCGTTGCTGAACTTCCAGCCATTTTTGATCGTGACCGTGAAGTTCTGCGAGTCGGACGTCTCGATCTTGTCCGCGAGCATGTCCTCGGCGGCGCCGGTCTTGGCGTTGTACCGCTTGAGGCCACGGAAAATCATGTCCATGACCTTGCCGCCCTGCACCTCATTGGTGTTGGCCGGCTCCAGCGGGTTCTGCGGGTCACCCCAGGAGGAGCTCACCACCCCGGAGCCGTCGCCGCCGCCTCCGCTGTCACTCCCCCCGCCTCCGCAGGCGGTCGCCGTCAGGGCTACCGCCGCCGCGCATGCGGCCCATCTGGCGTGCGTGGCTCCACGCATGGAGTGCCTCCTCAGAGTGCGCTGTGTGTGCAGCGCCGGTGCGCTGTGCCTTTTCGCCAATATCAGGGCTACAAGCACATACCGCACATTTACGCCACCCTTTCGGGGGGTACGTCCCCCCGGGCTCGGACGCTCCGGATGCGGGACGCAATGGATCTTCGCCTTCCGATGCCGAACCGTTTGAAAACGCGCACCCTATGTACGCATTCCGAGACACGCGCGTCCGCATATCGAACCTCTTACCCGGTTCGCCCCAGTTGGCCCGAATCCGGACACAGAACGGCCACAGAGCGCTACACGCGTAGTTACGCTAAGGTCAAGCAGAGGTAAAGAAGGTAAAGACAAAACCAAGGGCGGCGAGAATTTATTGACCTTGAATGAATTGCGTTGAAAAAGTCCGGCGTAGCCCGTAGGCGAACCCTGCGGAATCGTTGACCCCTCCGGGCCTGGAGCACCATGACACCCCCTACTCCGTCCGCGGCCGCCCCACTTGAGGTGACCGACGAAGACGCCGCGATACAGACGAAGTCCACCGCTCCGAAGGGCGGCGAGAGCAAGTCTCCCGGGCGGCTCGCCTGGACCCGCTTCAAACGGGATCGCTCGGGTGTCATCTCCGCCTATGTGGTGATCTTCTTCTTCGTCGTGGCGATCGGCGCCCCGCTGATCTCCAAGCTCTACGGCAAGAACCCGTACACGACGTACGGCATGAACATCCCGGGCCTGCTCAACGAGTTCAGCTTCCCGACGAAGGCCAACGGCGGCATCAGCGGCGAGTTCTGGTTCGGCGTCGAGCCGATCCTCGGCCGCGACGTCATGACGTTCCTGCTCTACGGCATGCGCAACTCGCTGCTCATCGCGACCGCGGCCACCCTGATGACGACCCTGCTCGGCGTCGTCATCGGCATCACCGCCGGCTATCTCGGGGGCAAGACCGACTACTTCGTCGGCCGCGTGATCGACATCCTGCTGGCCTTCCCGCAGACGCTGTTCTTCATCGCCTTCTGGCCGGTCGTCCTCGCGATCTTCGTCGCCCCGGACGAGAACACGCCGATCTGGCTGACGGTCACCAGCCTCATCCTCGTGATGACGGCCTTCGGCTGGGCCTCCATCGCCCGTCTGCTCCGCGGTGAGGTACTGGCCCTGCGTGAACGGGAGTTCGTCGAGGCCGCCAAGGTCACAGGCGCCTCGCCCGCGCGGATCATCTTCAAGGAACTGCTGCCCAACCTGTGGACGCCGATCCTGATCCAGTCCACGCTGTTGCTCCCCGCGTACGTCACGGCCGAAGCGGGTCTCGCGTTCCTCGGCGTCGGTCTCACGGACCCCACTCCCGACTGGGGCGTGATGCTCCAGTTCGGCGCCAAGTACTACCAGAACGACATCACCTTCATGCTCTTCCCGGGCTTGTCCATGGTGATCTTCGTAGTGGCCTTCAACCTGCTCGGTGACTCGGTCCGCGACGCGCTGGACCCGAAGACCAAGCGCTGATCTCCCCCCTCCGGCCCGGGCGACGGGGCCCGGCCGGAGTGCACCCCGCACCTCTCCCATCCACAAGAACGGGCCAGGCATGTCTCTTTCCCGCAGAAACTTCGTCATCGCGACGTCAGTCGCCGCGGCAAGCTCGACGCTGCTCTCCGCGTGCAGCAGCGGCGACTCCGGCAGCGGCAGCGGCACTCCGAGCGGCGGCGCCACGGAGTACACCGGTGCCAAGGTCACGGTCGGCACCAAGGAGGACTCGACCGGTCCGGCTCCGGAGATAGCGGGCGCGAAGAAGGGCGGCACGATCTACGGCCTGGCCCCCGACGACTTCTCGCACCTCGACCCGGGGCGCATCTACTACGCGTACAACTCCACCGTCGCGCTGCTCCTGCACCGCTGCCTCACCGGCTACAAGATCGACTCGGCCGGCAAGCAGAAGCTGGTCGGCGACCTCGCCACGGACACCGGCACCATGTCCAACGGCGGCAAGACCTGGACCTTCACGCTGAAGGACGGTCTGAAGTGGCAGGACGGCACCGAGCTCACGGTCGAGGACGTCCGCCACGGCATCGAGCGCCTGTGGGCCAAGTACATCATCGAGTCCGCCAGCTACGTCCAGATCGCCCTCACGGGCAAGGGCGGCAAGTGGCGTGACGCGTACGAGGGCCCCTACAAGGGCAAGCACCTCAGCCAGATCGTGACGGACAAGGCCAAGAAGACCATCACGTTCAACCTGGCCGAGGCCCGTCCGGACTTCAACTTCACGATGGCGATGCACTCGTACGCCGCGGTGTCCCCGAAGTTCGACACCAAGGAGAAGTACGACAAGAACCCGACCTCCTGCGGGCCGTACAAGGTCAAGAGCCACACCATCGACAAGTCGATGGTGCTCGTCCGCAACACCAACTGGGACCCGGCGACGGACTCGATCCGCAACGCCTACCCGGACGGCTTCGAGTTCGACTTCGGCATCGAGACCCTGGACTCCGTCGACCGTCTGATCGCCTCCTCGGGCAAGGACGCGTACGCCGTCTCGATCTACAAGGGCGTGCCCGCCGAGCGCATCCAGAAGGTCCTCACGGACCCGGAGATCAAGAAGCGCACCTTCAACGGTCTGCTCACCGGCACGTACTACTACGCGATCAACACCAAGCGCGTCACCGACCTGAAGGTCCGTCAGGCCCTGAACCACGCCTGGCCGCTCCAGCAGATCCGCCAGGTCTACGGTGGCGCGTCCTCCGGCGACTTCGCGACCACGATCCTCAGCCCCGACATCCTGGGCCGCGAGAAGTTCGACGTCTACGGCAAGCTGACGAAGCCGCAGGGTGACCCGGCGGCCGCGAAGAAGCTGCTGAAGGAAGCCGGCAAGGAAGGCATGAAGATCGTCTACGCCTTCCCGCAGGACCCGACCTACAACAAGACCAAGGTCGTCATCGAGAACGCGCTCAAGGCGGCCGGCTTCACGCCGATCATCAAGCCCGTCGACTCGACGACGTACTACGACCAGATCCAGAAGGTCGACAACAGCTACGACGTCATGTGGTTCGGCTGGTCCCCGGACTGGCCGACCGCCTACACGATGATCCAGCCGCTGTTCGACAGCGCCAACATCGGCGACGGTCTGTACAACGTCTCGCAGACGAACATCCCGTGGATCGACTCGGGCGTCCAGAAGAACATGGTCATCTCCGACCAGAAGAAGGCCGGTGCCGCCTGGGCCGCGCTGGACAAGCGGATCATGGAGGAAGTCGCTCCGATCATCCCCGAGATGTACCAGCGCCGTTACTACGTCTACGGCAACAAGGTCGGCGGCGCCCAGTTCGACCCGAACTTCTCGGCGACCCTGCTCTACAAGACGTACGTGAAGGCCTGACGATCGGCCTAGGGGGGGGGGGGGGGGGGGGGGGGGGGGG
>NZ_JBMNDS010000044.1:0-14935 GCF_052543295.1 Streptomyces sp. SAS_270 | reverse complement strand
GATCTAAGGCCGTGGACAAGATCGCCAGCCCCGCCCCTCTTCCCCCTTCGGCATCCGTCAGGAAAACCCACTGCCATGCTCCGCTTCCTTGTTCGACGAATCCTCGGCGCCGCGGTGATCCTCGTGATCATCAGCGCCATCGTGTTCGTCCTGTTCTACGCCGCCCCGCGCGACCCCGCCCGCATCGCCTGCGGCAAGGCCTGCACCCCCGAAACACTGGAGCTGGTGCGGAAGAACCTGGGGATCGCCGATCCGTTTCCCGTCCAGTACTGGGACTGGCTCAAGGGCATCTTCGTAGGACGTGACTACACGCACTTCGGCCACTGCCCGGCCCCGTGCCTCGGCTACTCCTTCCAGAACGATCAGCCGGTCCTCCAGACCATCGGGGACCGCTTCCCGACCACCCTGTCGCTGTCGCTCGGCAGTTCGGCCATCTACCTCGTCTTCGGCATCGGCGCGGGCATGCTCGCCGCGGTCAAGCAGGGCAAGGCCGTGGACAAGATCGCCAGCTCCGCCTCGCTGATCGCGTCCTCGATGCAGATCTACGTCGTCGGTGTCCTCGCCACCTGGCTGCTCGTCGACCAGTGGCACCTGCTCGACCGTGCCAGTTACACCCCCTTCACGGAGAACCCGGCGGCCTGGGCCAAGGGCCTGCTGGTGCCGTGGATCGTGCTCTCCCTGATCTGGACGGCCAACTACACGCGTATGACGCGCTCCCAGATGGTCGAGGTCCTCAGCGAGGACTACGTCCGCACGGCGCGCGCCAAGGGCATGTCCCGCCGTACGGTCTTCTTCCGCTTCGCCTGGCGCGGCGCGATGGGTCCGATCGTCACGATCTTCGGTCTCGACCTCGGTGTGCTGCTCGGCGGCGCCATCATCACCGAGTCGACCTTCAGCCTCCAGGGGCTCGGCATGCTCTCGGTCAAGGCGGTCAGCACCAACGACCTGCCGATCCTGCTCGGTGTCGTCCTGGTCGCCGCGGGCGCGATCGTCGTCTTCAACATCATCGTCGACGCCTTGTACGCCCTCATCGACCCGCGCGTGCGCCTCGCTTAAGGAGAGACCTCATGACCACCCCCTTCCTCTCCGTGCGCGACCTGCGCGTCCACTTCTCCACCGAGGACGGTGTCGTCAAGGCCGTCGACGGGCTCTCCTTCGACGTGGAGAAGGGCAAGACCCTCGGCATCGTGGGCGAGTCCGGCTCCGGCAAGTCCGTCACCAACATGGCGGTCCTGGGCCTGCACGACCCCCGCAACACCGCTCTCGACGGTGAGATCCTGCTCGACGGCAAGGAGCTCATCACCGCCACGGAGAAGGAGCTGGAGCAGCTCCGCGGCAACAAGATGTCCATGATCTTCCAGGACGCGCTGGCCTCCCTGTCGCCGTACCACACAATCGGCGCGCAGATCTCGGAGACGTACCGCAAGCACACGGGTGCCTCCAAGAAGGAGGCCCGGGCGCGCTCGATCGAGATGCTGACGCGCGTCGGGATCCCGCAGCCGGACATCCGGGTGGACGACTACCCGCACCAGTTCTCCGGCGGTATGCGCCAGCGCGCGATGATCGCGATGGCCCTTGTCTGCGACCCCGAGCTGCTGATCGCCGACGAGCCCACCACCGCGCTCGACGTGACAGTCCAGGCCCAGATCATGGACCTGCTCAAGGACCTCCAGCAGGAGTTCGGCACCGCGATCATCTTCATCACCCACGACCTCGGCGTGATCGCCGACATAGCCGACGACGTCCTGGTGATGTACGGCGGCCGGTGCGTGGAGCGCGGCACCAAGAAGGAGGTGCTGCGGCGCCCGCAGCACCCGTACACACTGGGCCTGCTGAGCTCGATGCCGAGCCTTGAGGGGCCGGTCGACGTGCCCCTGTCGCCCATTCCGGGCTCGCCGCCCTCGCTGCTGAACCCGCCCACGGGCTGCCGCTTCCACCCGCGGTGCACCTTCGCGGAGAAGGTCTCGGGCGGGCTGTGCTCCTCGCAGCAGCCGGCGCTGGAGATCGTGGACGGACGTGGCAGCGCCTGCCACCTCAGCGCGGCACAGAAGGGCGAGTTCTTCGCCGAGTTCGCCGCCACTCGGGCCAACTGACGTAAAGAGACGGGACTTCACCACCATGAGCAGCACCAATCCCCTCCTGGACGTCTCCGGTCTGACCAAGCACTTCCCGGTCAAGGGAGGCTTCCCGATCCGTCGTACGGTCGGGGCCGTCCAGGCCGTGGACGGGCTCGACTTCCAGGTCGCCGAGGGCGAGAGCCTCGGCCTGGTCGGCGAGTCCGGCTGTGGCAAGTCGACGACGGGCCGCCTGATCACGCGTCTCCTGGAGCCGACCGCGGGCAAGATCTCGTATCGCGGTCAGGACATCACGCACGCGAACCGCCGCCAGCTCGCGCCGGTCCGCTCCGAGATCCAGATGATCTTCCAGGACCCGTACGCGTCGCTGAACCCGCGACAGACGGTCGGCAAGATCATCGCGGGTCCGATGGAGATCAACGGCATCGACCCGGCGGGCGGCCGCGAGAAGCGTGTCCGCGAACTGCTGGAGACCGTGGGCCTCAACCCGGAGCACTACAACCGCTTCCCGCACGAGTTCTCCGGCGGCCAGCGCCAGCGCATCGGCGTCGCCCGCGCGCTCGCCCTGGAGCCGAAGCTGATCGTGGCGGACGAGCCGGTCTCCGCGCTGGACGTCTCCATCCAGGCACAGGTCGTCAACCTGCTCCAGGATCTCCAGCGGGACCTGGGCATCGCGTTCGTGTTCATCGCCCACGACCTCGCGATCGTCCGGCACTTCTCGCAGCGCGTCGCGGTCATGTACCTCGGCAAGATCGTCGAGATCGCCGACCGGGCCGACCTGTACGAGAACCCGCGCCATCCCTACACGCGCGCGCTGCTGTCCGCCGTGCCCGAGGCGACGGCGGACGACGTCCCGGCCCGCGACCGCATCCGGCTCGTCGGTGACGTGCCCTCGCCGCTCAACCCGCCGTCGGGCTGCCGCTTCCGCACCCGCTGCTGGAAGGCGACGGAGAAGTGCGCCACGGACGCGCCGCCGCTCGTCCAGGTCGAGGGCAACCGTGAGGGCCACCTGACGGCGTGCCACTACCCTGAGACCGCGGAGACCATCCCGGCACCCCGCCTCTCCAAGGACCCCGAGGCAGCGGCCTGACACACCCCGTTCCACCGTCAGCCGCGGCCGACGGAACTGGCTTTCGCCGGCCCATTGACCCGAGCCCGAATCCCAGTTCCTGGGGAAACAGAAGGCCCGCGCACCCTTCGGGGCTGTGCGGGCCTTCGTCTTGACCAGGGCGTGAGGCCCCGGTCTCGCTACCCTGAGGGCATGGACTACGCGCAGATGCGCGCGAACGGTCCCGAGACGTGGACGGTCGAAACGGGAGCCTTCCGGCGATACGGGAAGGCAGGGGACCCCCGCTAGCCCTCTTCGGTCTCCTTCTCCAATGCCGCCAGCGCCGGGTCCAGCACGATGTCCTCGGCGCGTGCCTCGATCGTCGGGTCCTCGGGGAAGTGGCAGGCGGTCAGGTGGCCTTCGTGGTTGCCGGAGAGACGGATGAGCGGGGGTTCCTCGGCCGCGCACCTGTCCTGGGCCTTCCAGCAGCGGGTGCGGAAGCGGCAGCCCGACGGAGGGGCGATGGGTGAGGGGACGTCGCCCTCCAGGCGGATGCGCTCCTTCTTCTCGGCGTCGATGTCCGCGTCGGGGACGGCGGACATCAGGGCGTGGGTGTAGGGGTGGCGGGGGCGGGTGTACAGCGACGTGCGGTCCGCGACCTCCACGATCTTGCCGAGGTACATGACGGCGACGCGGTGCGAGAAGTGCCGTACGACGGCGAGGTCGTGGGCGATGAACACGAACGCGATGCCCATCTCGCGCTGGACCTCCTGGAGGAGGTTGACGACCTGCGCCTGGATCGAGACGTCGAGGGCGGAGACCGGCTCGTCCGCCACGATCAGCTTGGGTGACAGCGCCAACGCCCTTGCCACACCGATGCGTTGGCGCTGGCCGCCGGAGAACTCGTGCGGGAAGCGGTTGTAGTGCTCGGGGTTGAGGCCGACGGTCTCCAGCAGTTCGCGTACGCGGGCCTCGCGGCCTCCGGGCGGCTGAATGCCGTTGATCTCCATCGGGCCGGAGATGATCGTGCCGACCGTCTGCCGAGGGTTCAGCGACGCGTACGGATCCTGGAAGATCATCTGGATCTCGGAGCGGATCGGGGCCAGTTGGCGGCGGGTCGCCCGGCTGATGTCCTTCCCGCGGTACGAGATGGTGCCCTCGGTGGGCTCCAGGAGACGGGTCAGCAGCCGTCCCGTCGTGGACTTCCCGCAACCCGACTCCCCGACCAGGCCCAGGCTTTCGCCGGGCAGGACGTCGAAGGAGATGCCGTCCACGGCCTGTACCTGGCCGACCGTGCGGCGGATGGGGAAGCCGCCCTTCACCGGGAAGTACTTCCTCAGGTCGCGCACACTCATGAGGGGTTCGTCCGGATCGACGTCCCGCTGCCCGGGGATCACGTCCGCCACCGCCACGGCCTCTGCCTCGCTCTTCTCCTCGTGCACAGTCAGTCTCCTCAGCCCAGCCGGGGCTTGATCGTCTCGGTGAAGATCCGGTTCTTCTGTTCCGGGGTGAGATGGCAGGCGGAGCCGCGCCCCGGCGGAAGTTCCGGGCGCACGTCCACGCAGCGGTCGGGGCCCTCGACCTCCAGCCGGAAGGCGCAGCGCGGATGGAACGGGCACCCCGAGGGCGGGTTCAGCAGCGACGGCGGCGCGCCCGGAATCGGTGTCAGCGGCTCGTCGACGTCCGCCGACAGACGCGGCATGGAGCCGAGCAGCCCCCAGGTGTAGGGGTGTCGGGGCGACTTGAGCACCTCGCGGACGGTGCCGCGCTCGACCGCCCGGCCCGCGTACATCACGAGCAGGTCGTCCGCCATGTCGGCGACCACCCCGAGGTCATGGGTGATCATGATGATGGCCGAACCGAACTCCTGCTGAAGGTCCTTGAGCAGATCGAGGATCTGCGCCTGGACGGTCACGTCGAGGGCGGTGGTCGGCTCGTCGGCGATCAGCAGGTCCGGGTTGCAGACCAGTGCCATCGCGATCATCGCGCGCTGGCGCATACCGCCGCTGAACTGGTGCGGGTAGTCGTCCACGCGCTGTGCGGGGTGCGGGATGCCGACCTTCTCCAGCATCTCCACCGCCCGCTGCCGCGCCTCCTTCCTTGAGGCCCCGGTGTGCTTGCGGAACGGCTCGCCGATCTGCCGTCCCACCGTGTGGTACGGCGACAGCGCGGTCAGCGCGTCCTGGAAGATCATCGCCATCTTGTTGCCGCGGAGCTTCTCGAACTCGCTCTCCGTGGCGGTGATCAGCTCCTTGCCGTCGAGGACGATCTCGCCCTCGACGGTGGTCGACACCGGGTTGTGCAGGCCCAGCACGGTCAGGTTGGTCACCGACTTACCCGAACCCGACTCGCCGACGATGCCGAGCGTCGAGCCGCGCTCCACCTCGAAGGAGAGCCCGTCGACCGCCTTGACGACACCGTCCTCGGTGGAGAACCGCACATGCAGGTCGCGGACCGCGAGGAACGCGCGGGAACCGTCGGGGGCCGAGGCGTCCTCCGGCTTGGTGAGTGTGGTCACGGCGCCTTCTTCTCCAGTGGGGCCACGTGGTCGCTTCCACGGTGGCCTTCTTCGCGCGTCTACGACAGACGTACGCGTGGATCGATCACCGCGTACAGGGCGTCCACGATGACGTTGAGCAGGAGGATGAACGCGGCGCTGAAGAGCATCACGCCCATCAGCTTGGGCAGGTCCTTGCCGACGACGGACTCCACGGCGAGCCGTCCGATGCCCGCGAGCCCGAACGTGTACTCGGTGACGACGGCTCCGCCGAGCAGCGCGGACAGGTCCATGCCGAGGATGGTGGCGATGGGGATGAGCGAGCCGCGCCAGGCGTACCGGAAGAAGACGTACCGGCCGGTCATGCCCTTCGCGCGGGCGGCGCGCACATGTTCCTCCTGGAGCTGCTCGATCATCGCCGAGCGCGCCATGCGCGTGTAGTTGGCCGTGAAGATCACGGACATCACCAGCCAGGGGATCAGCAGGCCCGCGAACCACTGGGCCGGATTCTCCGTGAGCGGCACGTACTTGGGCTTGTCCAGCAGGCCGGTGCTGTACACGAAGATGCCGAGGACGACCGGGCCGAGGAAGTAGATCTGCATCGAGCTGAGGACGAGCGAGATGCTGCTGAAGGTCTTGTCGAGCCAGGTGCCGCGGAAGCGGGCGGCGATGAGACCGGTGCCGAGGCCGACGACGAGGAAGACGATCAGGCCGCCGACGGTGAGGGACAGGGTGAGCGGGAAGCGGTCCATGATCGTGGACCAGACCATCTGCTGGTCGCGGAAGGACACCCCGAAGCAGGGCGCCGGACAGTGCCCCACCGCGAAGTCGCGCCCGGCGAAGATCCCGACGAGGAACTTCCAGTACTGCACCGGGACCGGCTGGTCCAGCCCCAGGTTGCGGTGGATGATCGCCAGCGCGTCCGGTGTGCAGTTCTTGCCGCACGCGAGCGTCGCCGGGTCCTGCGGGATGGCGTAGTACATGAAGAAGGTGAAGGCGCTGATCAGCAGGAGGATGAGCATCGCGCCGAACGTCCGGCGCAGAAGGAATCGAAGCATGGCGAACGCTGCTCCCAGAACGGCGGCCGGGGACGGGGGTCCGGGTCCCGGGGGCGCGCCCGCGAAGGCGTGCCCCCGGGATGGCCGGCTCAGCTCTTCAGGAAGATGCGGGTGGGGTCGGTGTAGCTGATGACCGTGGAGTAGCGCAGGCCGCCGACGTTGGAGCCGGCGAGCTGGAACACCTTGGTGTAGTAGATCGGCGACGCGGGGTTGACCTTGGTGCTGATGTACTGGTTGAGCGCGGTCCAGGCCTTGGTGGCCTCCGCGGTGTCCGTGATCTTCAGGATGCGGGCGATCTCGGAGTTCACGTGGTCGTCGTTGATGTGCGAGTAGTTCGACGAACCGTCCTGGATCTGTGTGCCGTCGTACACCGGCGGGATGACGGTGGAGGCGGACGGCCAGTCCTGGCCCCAGCCGGTCATGTAGATGTCGAGGCCGTTCTTGACCTTGCCGACCTCCTCGTACCAGGTGGCGGCGTCGATCTCCTTCTTCTGGACGTCCAGGCCGATCTTCGACAGGGCGTTCTCGACGAGCACGGCCTGCTGCTGGCGGACGGGGATGTTGGCATAGCCGTAGACGATCTTCCTGCCCTTGGCGCCGGCCTCGTCGATCAGCTTCTTGGCCCGGGCGATGTCGCCGTTGGGGTGCTTGGCGCGGTCGAAGGGGTCGAAGTCCTTCTGGTAGCCCGGGGTGGTGGGCGACATCAGGTTGTCGGCGACCTCGCCGCCGTACGCGCCGCCGTCGGCCTTGTACACGGCGGTGGCCGGCATGGCGTAGGTGATCGCGTCGCGGATCCGCTTGTCCTTGATGCGGTCGAGGTTGAAGTTCATCTGCCACACGTACGGCGCGTAGCCCTGGACCGTGCGTTTCATCGCGGCGGCGTCGCTGACGACCTTCTGCACCTGGGTCGTGGCGACCTGGCCGGTGAACATGACGGCGTTCTTGGCGTCGCCGCGGTCGGCGAGGAGCGTCTTGGTCTGGTCCTCGTCGTCGTGGTTGATGTCGATGTCGAAGCCGTCGACGTACTGGTGGCGCATCGGGTCGGTCTTCGCGTCCCAGTTGGGGTTCCTGACCAGCTTCACGTTCTTGCCGGCCTTGAACTCCGAGATCCGGTACGGCCCGACGGCGACCGGCCTGGTGTCGTACTTGGCCTTGGTGTCGGTCTTCTCGGGGACCACGCAGTAGCCGGCCATGGTGAGGGCCTGCGGCAGGTCGGGCTGCGGGACGCCGAAGTGGAAGACGACCGTCTTGTCGTCGGGGGTCGCGAGCACGGTGTCCGGCAGGTGCTTGCCCTTGAAGGGTCCTGCGTACGCCTTGCGGTAGGTGGTGCCCGCGCCCGACAGCCACTGCTGGATGTAGGTGGGGCCGTCGGTGATGAACGGGTCGTAGAGCCGCTCGAAGGTGTGCCGGATGTCGTTGGCGTCGATCACATGGCCGGTCTCGTCCTTGATCCCGCTCTTCAGGGTGTACGTCCAGGTCCTGCCGCCGTCCGACATCCTGCCGGGGTCGGTGGCGAGGTCGCCCACGACGGTGAGATGGCCCTTGGCGTCCTCCTTGTAGGTGGTCAGGCCGCGGAAGATGAGCTTGGCGAGCAGTCCCGCGTCGCTGACGTACATCTGGCCCGGGTCGAGGTGCGAGAAGTCGTCCTCCTCGTAGACCTGGACCGTTCCTCCCGACTTGGCACCCGTGACCTCCTCGGCGGGACCGGTGGAATCCTGTGCGGTGCCCATCTTCACCGCCGTCGCCTGCGAGGCGGCTTCCTTCTTGTTCTTGCTCTTGCCGGTGTCGCCGCCGCTGTCACTCTTGCTGCAGCCGGCCAGCGCCAGGGCGCCGGCCGCCACGGCGACGACGGCCGTCCGCGTGGTGCGGGAACTGAGGATGCTCATGGAGTCGAGTCACCTGCCTGTGAGTAGTGACCGTGCTTAGTGATCCATTTCGAGCGATCAGCGGCCCGTCTTGGGATCGAAGGCGTCCCGGACGGAGTCGCCGAGGAGGTTGAACGCCACGACGAAGACGACCATGGCGATGCCCGGGAAGAACATGTAGACGGGGTCCTGCTCGTAGATGTTCGAACCGATGGCGAACATCCGGCCCCAGTCCGGGGTGGGCTCGGAGTAGCCGACGCCCACGAAGGAGAGGAACGCGACCGAGAGGATGGTGTTGGGCAGCATGTACGTGCCCTGCACCAGGATCGGTGTGACGAGGTTGGGCAGCAGTTCCTTGCGGATGATCCGCCAGGGCGAGGCGCCCGCGACCCGTGCGGCCTCGACGAACTCCCGCTCGCGCAGCGAGAGAGTCACCGCCCGGACCAGCCTGGCCAGCCCCATCCAGCCGAGGAACCACAGCACGCTGATGATCGCGACCGCGTGGATGTAGGTGGGGGTCTCCTCGTCGGGGGCGACGAACACCGCGGTGATCACCGGCATCGCCGCGATCAGGAACAGCTGCTGCGGGAAGGCGAGCAGGAAGTCCGTGAGCCGGCCCAGCCAGTAGTCGACCCTGCCGCCGAAGTAGCCGCCGACCAGGCCGATCACGACGCCCATGAGCACCATCGCGACGGTCGCCGCGAGCGCCGTGTACAGCGAGGTGCGCATGCCGTACAGGAGCTGCGTGAACACATCGCGCCCCAGGGTGGGTTCGATCCCGAACCAGTACTCCGTGGTGATGCCGCCGTTGGGGCCCGAGGGCATGTTGAAGTCGTTCAGGAGGGTGGGGTCGTCCTGGCCGTAGAGGGTGTACGGGTTCTTGCCGTACAGCTTCGAGATCAGCGGAGCGAGGGCCGCCACCAGGAAGAAGAAGAACACCACGTACGCGGCGACCACACCGCTGCGGTCCCGTTTGAACCGGCGCCACATCAGCCGGCCGGGCGAGCGCCCCTCCGGCGTCCTGGGCGGCTCGGGGGCTTTCGCCTCGGCCTTCCGGTCCGCCTCTGCCGGGTTTTCCGCGCCCTCGATCTCGATCGGACTCGTCATGATGCGTCCATTCATGGGTACGCCGAGCCGACGGCCGCCACAGGAGGTGGACGGTCGCGGACCGGGCCATGCGGATCAGGAGAGACGGATGCCTATCGGTCGCCGAGCGGCGGCGCGTTGAGTGCGACAACTCGCATACGGACACGCGTAGTAGGCATGTGATGCCTCCTCATGACTCAGCCGGTGCACGGACACCGGTGCACGGACAGGAGGGGTTTCCGGCGAACCTCCGACACCCCTGACGGAGGGCCGGACACCCCACTGTGCTCGTGAGTCGGCGCTGTCCCCACAGCGCGTGACCCATTGACCCGAGCGTTACGCGGCTAACTATCGGACATGCGCCAGTGACCGACCAGCGTCGCGAGGTCTCGGTTCAGTCACAGCTGAGCCGTACATCTTCCAAGATCTGGACAGCAGGACCCTCGCAAGATGCCCGCGAAACGGACGTATTGCATATCTACCGGGCGAGGCGCTCCGGATTCCGGACACCCGGGGTCGAAAAACCGGTTGCAAAAAGCCCGGGCCTCCCCATCGCGGGGAGGCCCGGGCTCTGCAGACGTCGCGCCAGCTGACTGTGGATCAGCTGACGGTCGATCAGTGGATCGGCCTACGGCGACAAGCCGGGCCGGCCGGCGGTGATCAGCCGTGCTTGGCGCGGCTCGCGGTGCGGCCGCGCTCCTTCTGGTCCAGGACGACCTTGCGGATGCGCACGGCCTCCGGGGTCACCTCGACGCACTCGTCGTCGCGGCAGAACTCCAGGGACTGCTCCAGGGAGAGCTTGCGCGGCGGGACGATCGCCTCGAACGAGTCGGCGGCGGCGGAGCGCATGTTGGTGAGCTTCTTCTCCTTGGTGATGTTCACGTCCATGTCGTCGGCGCGCGAGTTCTCGCCGACGATCATGCCCTCGTACACCTCGGTGCCGGGGTCGGTGAACAGCACACCGCGCTCCTGGAGGTTCGTCATCGCGAACGCGGTGACGGCACCGGCGCGGTCGGCGACCAGGGAGCCGTTGTTACGGGTCTTCAGCTCGCCGAACCACGGCTCGTGGCCCTCGTGGATGGAGTGCGCGATGCCCGTACCGCGGGTGCCCGTCAGGAACTCCGTACGGAAGCCGATGAGGCCGCGGGAGGGGACGACGAACTCCAGACGGACCCAGCCGGAGCCGTGGTTCGACATGTTGTCCATGCGGCCCTTGCGGACGCCCATGAGCTGCGTGACCGCGCCCATGTGCTCCTCGGGGACGTCGATCGTCATGCGCTCGACCGGCTCGTGCGTCTTGCCGCCGATCTCCTGGGTGACCACCTGCGGCTTGCCGATGGTCAGCTCGAAGCCCTCGCGGCGCATCTGCTCGACCAGGATGGCGAGCGCGAGCTCACCACGGCCCTGGACCTCCCAGGCGTCCGGGCGCTCGGTGTCGAGCACACGGAGGGAGACGTTACCGATCAGCTCGCGGTCCAGGCGGTCCTTGACCTGGCGCGCGGTGACCTTGCGGTCCTTGACCGCGGCCTTGGCGGAGGCGCCCTTGCCGGTGCCGCCGCGGCCGACCAGCGGCGAGGTGTTCGTGCCGATGGTCATGGAGATCGCGGGCTCGTCGACCGTGATGAGCGGCAGCGCGATCGGGTTCTCGGTGTCGGCGAGGGTCTCACCGATCATGATGTCCGGGATACCGGCGACGGCGCAGATGTCACCGGGGCCGGCCATCTCGGCGGGCTTGCGGGTGAGCGCCTCGGTCATCAGCAGTTCGGTGATGCGTACGTTGCTGATGGTGCCGTCGCGCTTGATCCACGCGACCGTCTGGCCCTTGCGGAGCTCGCCCTGCTCGACGCGCAGCAGCGCGATACGGCCGAGGAAGTTGTCGGCGTCCAGGTTGGTGACGTGCGCCTGGAGGGGGGCCGCCTCGTCGTACGACGGGGCCGGGACGTGCTGGAGGATCGTGGAGAAGAACGGCTCCAGGCTGTCGCTGTCCGCCGGGACCGTGCCGTTCTCCGGCTTGGTCAGCGAGGCGACACCGTCACGCGCACACGCGTAGACGATGGGGAACTCGATCTGCTCCTCGTCCGCGTCCAGGTCCAGGAAGAGGTCGTACGTCTCGTTGACGACCTCGTCGATCCGGGAGTCCGGGCGGTCGGTCTTGTTGATGCACAGGATGACCGGCAGACGCTGCTGAAGCGCCTTGCGCAGCACGAAGCGGGTCTGCGGCAGCGGGCCCTCGGAGGCGTCGACAAGGAGCACGACGGCGTCCACCATCGACAGGCCGCGCTCGACCTCACCACCGAAGTCGGCGTGGCCGGGGGTGTCGATGATGTTGATCGTGATGACGTCGCCGCCATCCTTCGGGTGGTACTTGACCGCCGTGTTCTTCGCCAGGATCGTGATGCCCTTCTCACGCTCCAGGTCGTTCGAGTCCATCATGCGGTCGTCGAGCGACTCGGCGGCGTGCGCGGCGAAGGCACCGGCCTGCTTGAGCATGGCGTCGACGAGAGTCGTCTTGCCGTGGTCGACGTGGGCGACGATGGCGACGTTGCGGATGTCGTGGCGCGTGGCCATATTGAGGCGCTTCTCCCGGAGTGAGTGGACGGCCTCCGCTGCGCGGGGCCTGCCGGGCTGAACACGCCTCGGCCTTACCCCATCGTACGTGGCGTTGACAGACCCGGCCTCCGCAGGGCCCTCCGGGCGGTCCGGAGAGGGACGGCGAAGCCGCGTCACTCCAGGCAATCGTGCCGCTGTGACTGTGCCCACTCGTCGCCCAGCGGGACGAGTGGGCACAGTGGCGGGGCCTCCTACTTGGGCGAAGCGCTCGCCGAAGGCTTCGTCGTCTTCTTCAGGAAGCCCATGTCCTCGTACACCGGGGTCTGGAAGCCGAAGGCGCCGGCGTTGGCGAGGTCGGGGCGGGCGGCGGTGAGCTGGGGGCGCTGGTAGAGGGGGATCGAGCCGGCGGCGGCCCAGATGCGGGCGTCGGCCTTGCGGACCAGGTCCCGCGACTCGTCCTCGTCCAGCGTGGCAACCGCCTGATCGAACAACTGATCGACCCGATCCGTGCCGACGCGCGTGTAGTTCTGCTCCACGCTCAGCGAACCGTCGGCGGCGGGCACCGGCTTCGCGAAGATCGGCCGCGCGTCGGTCGCCGGGAAGGCGGACGCCGGCCAGGAGTACAGCGCCAGGTCGTACTGCCCGGACGCGATGTGGTCCTTGAAGTAGCTGTCGTCGGAGACCTTGGAGATCTCCGTACGGATGCCGATCCGCTGCAGCATGCCCGCGATGCGGTCGGCGACGGCCCGCAGGGACTCCGACCCGGGCCCGGAGGGCAGCACGAACCGCAGGGTCAGCGGCTTGCCGTCCTTGGCGAGCACCTTGGCCGCCGAACCCCCGGGCGCCGCCGTGCCCTTGGGGGCGTACGCCCCGGGCGCGCCCCCCTGCTTGGCGGGCTTGTGCGCGTACTGCTTGCCGTCCAGCTGCTTGCCCGCCTGCTCCTCGGCATGCTGCCCCGAGTGCTTCGAGCCGTGCTTCTCGCTGTGCTTCTTCGTGTGGTCCTTGGGGTCCTTCTTCTTCTCCTGGCCGGCTTCGGACGGCTTGTTGTCCTCGCCGACGATGTACGTGCCGTCATCGCCCGAGGAGTCGTCCGAGGAATCGCCGGAGCCCTTGCTGCCGGATGCCTTGGACCCGGCCGCCTTCTTGGTCTTCGCCGCGTCCTTCTCCTTGACGGGCCCGCCGGGCACCCACCCGGCGTCGGAGAGCAGCGCCTGCGCCTCCGCGGTGTCCTGCCCGCCGAGGGCCCCGCTGTTGTCGGCGTACGCCTGCTGCCCCGCGAGCGCGAGATGGCTGCCGACGGGAACGGCGGGCAGTCCCAGCGGCTTCAGCACGACCCCGGCGAGCGCCTTGCGGTCGAGCGCGCGGGCCACGGCCCGCCGCACGCGCTCGTCGGCCAGCGGCCCTTCGCCGCCGTTGAGGGCGAGCTGCGTGTAGGCGGGTTCGAGGGACTTGCGGACCACGAAGCCGCGCAGCGCCGACTGCTGGTCGGCGTACTTCGTGATGGCCTTCTGCCGCTTCCCGCGCGCACTCTTCTCGTCGGCGGCGGCCTCCTCGTCGGAGCCGTGGGCGAGTGCCCAGGACCGCAGCGCCTTGGCGGGCGGGCCTGCGGCGCCGGGCCCCTGCAAGGGGGTGCTGCCCTTGTCGCGGGCGGCTCGGGTGATCCGCTCGGCCTCGCCGGGGTCGATCTCGGCGAGGTCCAGCTTCCCGGCTGCGAGCGCGGCGGCCCGCTTCTCGCGCGGTACGGCACGCAGCACCAGCTCGGAGAGCTTGGCGGGGCGGCCCCACCAGCGGTCGTTGCGGGTGAGGGTGACCTCGCCGTCCTTGCGGTCGACCTTCTTCACCGTGAAGGGGCCGGCGGTGGCCTTCAGCTTCCGGCGCGCGCCGTCGTTGAAGGCGTCCGGGGAGCCCATGACGTCCTTCGGGTACAGCGGCGAGAACAGCGCCTTCCAGTCGGCGTACGGCTTGCTGAAGGTGACCTTGACCTCCAGGTTGTTCGCCCCGCGCTCGATCTTCTCGATGCGTTCGTAGCCGGCGTTGCGGGCGGTCCAGTACGCGGTGTCCTTGCCGGACAGGGCGCGCCACTGGGCGGCGAAGTCGGCGGCGCCGATCTCCCGGCCGTCGCTCCACACTGCCTGCTGGTTGAGCTTGTAGAGCACGACCTGCTTGGGCTCGCGATCGACCACCTTCGCGGACTCCAGGTAGTCCGCGTCGCGCTGCGGGCGGCCCATCGCGTCGAGCCGGTACATGGAGGGCAGGACGGCCCCCGCGACCCGGGAGGTGCCCGCGTCGGCGTCCGACTGGAAGGCGTTGAGGGTCTCCGGGACGGCGTCGACGGCCCAGTGGAGGGTGCCGCCGTCCGCGATCAGGTCGCGTGCGGCGGGCGCGATGTCCTGCCCGGCGAGGGGCTTGCCCGCCTGGTCCTCGGCGCTGCACGCGGCGAGGGCGGGTACCGCGAGCGCGCCCGCGGTGAGGAAGGCGACCGAGCGCATCACCGCGCGCAGTCCGACGCCGTCGTGGGACATCACTGCAACCTCCGGGGCTGGGCCGGTTCTGATCACGATTGGCGGTATATGGAGCTGATCAGATGTATGGGGCCACTGAAGGGGAGGGACAGCCCTCCGGAGCGACGACACGGCGTGAACGCCACCGAACCCCACCCATGCGGCGCAACAACAGAGGGGTTTTCGGCCCGTCCGGCGTTTGAGGACGAGGCCGTCCAGGCCGAAAAGGGGGGCCTGGGGGCGCAGCCCCCAAGT